>JBIIMF010000012.1:0-26476 GCA_044338135.1 Ilumatobacteraceae bacterium
ACGTCACTTTGACGATTATCGGCAAGCCCAAGCCCGGTAAAAGCATGGACCTCATCGACAAATTGGGCCTCGCACCACATATTCAATTCGTTTCTGGTGTCACGGATGAACGCATTGTTGAGTTGTACGCCGAGGCCGAACTTGCAGTTGTTCCTTCGCTCTATGAAGGTTTCAGCCTCCCTGCCATTGAGGCAATGTGTACGGGAATCTGTTTGGTCGCAACTGACGGTGGCGCCCTGCCCGAAGTCACTGGTACTGATGGCGACACCGTGCTCGGTTGCAAAGCCGGCGATGCCGAAGGACTAGCCGCCACCATCCGTCGTGGCCTTGATGATCCCGAACTTCGCGCCCGCGTGGGTATGAACGGCCGAAATCGCGTGGTCGAACGTTGGACCTGGCGCAAGTGCGCCGAACAAACCGTCGAGCAATACCGCGAAGTCTTGGCCATGCCCGCCAATCAAGAAAAGCTTCGTCGAAATGGTCGCGTGAAATAACTCATGTTGACTGTTCGCTTTAAACAACTCGGACTCACTCCGGGCGATCTCGTTCTTGATGCTGGCGCGGGTTTTGGTCGCCATGCTTTCGAGATCGCTCGACTTGGTGGCCGCATTGTTGCACTCGATTATGCCGATGAAGAAGTGCGCATGACTCGCGCGACCTTCGGCGCGATGATTGAAGAAAACGACATTGAAGCCGACCGCTACGTCGGCGCTCTACGCGGTGACGCCACCAAACTCCCCTTCGCTGACAACACCTTTGATCGTGTTATTACATCTGAGGTTCTTGAACATATTCAAGATGACGTTGCCGCAATTGCCGAACTCGCTCGCGTCGTTCGACCCGGCGGAACTCTTGCGTGCACGGTTCCTTCGTGGTGGCCCGAAAAGATCAACTGGATGCTGAGCGATGAGTACCACGCACCGAAGTCGGTGGGTGGTCATGTGCGTATCTATTCGCAAACCGAACTCGAAGCAAAATTGCGCTCTGCGGGGTTAATCATCACCAGTTCACACCATGCCCATGGTTTGCATTCACCATATTGGTGGTTGAAGTGCGCCCTTGGGCCTCGTCGCGAGGACAGCAAACTCGTCAATCGCTACAAGAAGTTTCTTGAGTGGGACATCATCAAGCAACCACGCTCAATGAAGATTCTTGAACGCGCGTTGTCCCCAGTTATGGGCAAGAGTCTCATCATCTATGCCCAGAAAATGCCGGTGCACTCATGAGTCGTGTCCCCCACATCGAGGGAGTTCTCAGCGCTGACGAGGTCGTGCAGACTGCCGAGTCAATTGCTGCGCTACAACTCGACAACGGAATGATTCCGTGGTTCAAAGATGGTCACTGCGATCCATGGAATCATGTCGAAACCGCAATCGCTCTTGACATCGCTGGCCTGCATCAAAATGCCGAGCGGGCTTACGAGTGGCTTGTTGACATCCAACATGCCGACGGCTGGTGGTTCAACTATTACTTGCCCGGCGGAATTGTTGAAGAACCAAAACTTGACACCAACGTGTGCGCATACATCGCTGCTGGCGTTTGGCATCACTGGCTCTGCACCTGGGATCGCGGATTCGTTGACCATCTGTGGCCAACTGTTGAACGTGCTATTGAATGGGTGTTGTCGATGCGTCGCCACGACGGCACCATCTTGTGGGCCAAAGAAGAACATGCCAGCCCGTGGGACTATGCATTGCTCACTGGGTCGTCCAGCATTTGGCACGCACTCACATGCGCCGTCAATCTCGCCGATCTCATCAATGAACCAAAGCCCCATTGGTCTGCAGCCGCAGATCAATTGCGGACCGCAATTACCACGCGACCCGACGCATTTGAGCCAAAGACGCGTTGGGCCATGGACTGGTATTACCCCGTACTCACTAATGCAATGGAAGGCGACCAAGCGAAGGCTCGCCTTGCCGATCTGTGGGACACATTTGCCATGGATGGCCGAGGTATTCGTTGCGTGAGTGACGAACCATGGGTGACCGCTGCCGAAACTGCCGAGTGCTCGTTAGCACACGCCGCCGTGGGCGATCTCAGCACCGCCACCGACTTGCTGTACTGGACACGCGCCCATCGCACCGACGACGGTTCGTATATGACCGGAATTGTGTATCCGTCATTCGAAAACTTCCCCGCTGGCGAACGCACCGCCTACACCGGCGCTGCTGTCATCATGGCCGCCGACGCGATTACTGCAAGTTCACCTGCAGCCAAGCTCTTCTTGCCGTCCCTTGTCACCGACTGAAGCTCCAACCGTCGGCAGACGTGTCTGCAACCCCAGACCCAAACCGTCAACTATCAACTGTCAACGATCAACTAGCAGAACAAAACACCGCTCGCCTGAGGTGCCGTCCTGAAGTGAGATAGTCTGACCTCATGTTCAACTCGAGTGAGCGGCATCCAGCGTTCGAAGAATACTGTGAGTGCATATTTGAGTTGCATGAAGACGAACTTGAAGTCATTCAGGCGCGCATTGCCGAACGCCTTCAAGTCAGCCGAGCCTCTGTTTCACAGATGATTGAAAGGATGAGCAAAGCCGGTCTGGTTCTTGCCGCTGGGTCGCGAATCTCGCTCACCATCGACGGACAAAATTTGGCGCAGCAAGTTGTTCGTCGCCACCGCCTTGCCGAGCGATTTCTCACTGACATCCTTGGGCTCAGTTGGGCCGACGCTCACCAAGAAGCCGGAAAATGGGAGCACGTCATTAGCGACGAAGTTGAAGTTGCGATGAATCGAGTTCTTGGTGCTCCGACCACTTGCCCTCATGGCAACCCCATTCCAGGTTCGAGCTACATCGAAACTGATGCTGTCCCGTTGTCGCAACTATCTTCGGGTGCCAAGTTCACAGTGTCACGGATTCCTGAAGAACTTGAGTTCACTCCCGGACTCCTTGACTTCTTGCAACAATCAAGCATTTTGCCGGGTCGGCGTGGCGAGATTTCACAAACCAACCTCGACGGCACCATGTCGGTTGTGATTGATGGCCACCCCATCACCGTAACTGCTTTTGCGTCATCGCGCATTCTTGTGACAGCCTGAGTTACCCCTATGAAAATTCCTCGCTTGATTGCCGTTCCGATAAGCGCACTTCTTCTGAGTGCTTGCGGAGCCACTACATATGACATCACCGCTGGAACGACTCTGCCTCCGGCCAATGCCAGCACAACCACTCTTCCCACCGGAACCCTTGACGTTTTACTTCCGCGATTGGCCGAGGCAATGAATGGCTTGTCGCCATTAATCGGCCCGAATCAAACTGGAAAAACCAAGTCGGGCAAAGCAGATCAGTTGTGGTTGATCAATGCTTTGTGGAATGCCGCCGAAACCGAACTCATCACCGTCGACCCCGCCGCCGCCGAATCAATGGGTCGCATGGTTGATCTGTCAAATACTGCGGTGACCGCGAATCGTCCAGCCGATGCCGACAAAGCTGCTCGTTTCGCCGGACAAGTTATTGACAATTTTCTCAACAACTAGAGCCAGAAAATTCAAATAGAAAATTCAGGTAACCATTGGTGCTGGCAGTGGTCGTGCGTGTACAACTGTGAGTCGTTGAGTCGCTCGAGTTAACGCAACGTAAAGCGATCGCATACCCTGCGCTTCTGCTTCAACGATGTCGCTTGGCTCAACCACAACAACTCCGTCAAGTTCAAGGCCTTTCACAACACTGACCGGAACAATCGTGATTCCGTTGTCGAGCGCAGTGTTTGATGCTCGACCGAAAGCCACGCCGGCCTCAGTAAAAATGTCGGCAACTTTCTCGGCCATCAGATCGGGAACAACCACTGCGACATTGCCGCCATTGACCAAGTCGACCATTTCGCGCGTACGAGTGACAATCTCGGCCATCAATTGCGACGGGTCAGACACTGATGCAAACGTTGGGCCAGCAACGCCCTCACGCACCGCACGCGGTGCACGCAAACCTGGATTAGCTGCTTCCATAACCCGATTGGCGAGTTCCATAATTTGGCCGGGGATTCGATAACCCACGGACAGCCCAATGACTCGACTTGGCTTGAGGCCTGGCAAGTGGTCGAGTACGTCATCCCACGTTGCTGGAGCATGAGCGCCTGTTGCTTGGGCCAGGTCACCAACCACCGTCATCGAACCAGACAACGAACGTCGGGTCACCATCGCCAATTGCATCGGCGTGAGATCTTGCACTTCGTCAATCACGATGTGGCCGTACGTACGAATTTCGTCGACATCATCGATCTTGCCATCTTTGCCAGGGATCGGGCCAAGATGTACACACGCTTCGTCAAGGAGAGCCGCATCAGCAGTCGTCCACCGCACGTCGTTGAGGTCTTCGGAACGCTCGCGATATAACGCTTCAACTTCTTCAATGTCGAGATGCTTTTGGCCAGCCGACTTCAACAATGCGCGCGAACCGAATAGATCGTGCAACAACTGAGCCGGCGTCAATACTGGCCACATACGTTCAAAAGCGACGCGCATATCATCGTCGCGCCTTAAAGCTTCGCGTACATCGCGATGCGAAACATCGCCTTCGCGCCATGTTGCTGCAAGCGCCGACCACACTTCTGTTTCGACCCACTTGCGACCAGAGTTATGTCGGCGGAAACGACGACGAGCGGTCTTGATAATGCGTTCGGTTTCTTCGGCACGCAATCGCACATATCCGCTACGGAATGGCAACACCATGTCTTCGCGCAATGTACGTTGCCGGTCGCGCACTGCTTTTTCGATCACATCAGACATGCGTTCGTCACCCTTAACGCGAGCAGTCTCTTGTCGATCTTGTTCGCCGGCAGCCAATGTGACCCAACGAACGTCAGGCACAAGGTCTTGCAAGATGACTTGTTCAATGCCGGCCTCACCGAGTGATGGCAGAACGCGCTCGATATAGCGCAAAAACACGCGATTTGGCCCAATAACCAAAACGCCTTGATCTTCAAGAGGAAAACGATTGGTGTACAACAAGTAGGCCGCACGGTGTAACGCCACAACAGTTTTGCCAGTGCCTGGACCACCTTGAACAACAAGCACACCGCTTTGTGGCGAGCGAATTATTTCATCTTGTTCGGCTTGAATCGTGGCAACGATGTCACCCAACTGACCGGTACGACCTCGTTCAATTGATGCCAACAAAGTGCTGTAGCCACGTAGACCGGTTCCGGCTTGTGTCACTGCACCTTCACTATCGGTCATCAAACCTTCGTCGTGTCCGATACCTAGGTGCCCTTCGCCAAAGAGTTCATCTTCGATTCCGAGCAACTTGTTGGCTTGCACGATGAAGTGACGTCGGCGCGCCAAGTTCATGGGTTGGCGACCTGTCGCGCGATAGAAGGGTTCAGCGATCGGAGCACGCCAGTCAACGACTACTGGTTGACGCTTCTCATCAGAAACAGCTAAACGTCCGATGTGAAAACTTTCGAGTTCATCATTTTCAAGACGGTCAATTCTGCCAAAGACCAACGCTGCGTCACCGAGATCGAGGTCGGTCAGGCGCTTCACCAATGCATCGTCGATTGCGTTGCGTTCAAATCGGTTTTGAAAAGTTCCACCCATGCCAGCTTCGGTATGACCGCGAAGTTTTAACGCGTCTGTGCGACTCCGCTCAAGGCAGTCGTAGGCATGATCGATGTAGGCCTGTTCGTCATCAAAATCTGGGTGTTGAGCGGTCATAAAGAGTCGATCGGCCTCATCTTGGTTCGTTGGCTGGTTCTTTTTTCGTACCATTTCCCGAAAAATCGGGCTTTCGGTACTCTACCTGCGTGTCACAATGGCTCGGCTAGTTGAAGGCTTTGAATAGGTGAACAGTGTGAATCACGAAGAAAATGCGCCGAAATCAGGCAAAACAGGCAAGGGAGACGGCAAAGGCGGAACCCCCGCCATTGTTGTTCTCGAACAGGCCAGCGCCATCTTCTCGGTGCACAGTTTCATCAACGACGTGGCCCCCGGCGACCACGGCTACGGAAAGGCCGCCGCGCACGCTCTGGGCGTCGAAGAAGATCGCGTGTTCAAGACACTGCTTGTCACAGTGCAGGGCGGCTCAGGCACTCATGCGGTCGGCATTGTCCCGGTGTCGGGCAAGTTGTCGTTAAAAGGAATAGCGACTGCGCTCGGAGCCAAAAAGGCTGACATGCTCGACCCGGTTTCCGCCGAACGAATGACCGGTTACGTGGTGGGCGGAATCAGTCCGTTCGGACAACGCAAAGTACTGCCCACAGTGATCGACGAAACTGCCACGTTGTGGGACACCATCTTTGTGTCGGGCGGCAAGCGCGGTTTGGACATCGAAATTGGTCCCCACGACTTAGTACGGATTTTGTCGGCAACAGTGGCCGACATCTCCGGATAATCAGTTCTCAACCGCGTTCGTGCATCGACAGTTACGTCATGTGAACGGGAAAACTGAAGTTGTTCTGAGCCGCCAGCGGCGACTCAGAACAGATGCAATCAGAAACTGATCAGTAATTGATCAGTCAACGGCGCGAACGTCGCGGGCTTCATCGCCCTTGCGTCCGGGACCGACGTCGAACTCGACCTTTTGGCCCTCTTGGAGGGTCTTGAAGCCTGAAGACTGGATCTGTGAGAAGTGCACGAACACATCGGGACCGTCTTCACGGGAGATGAATCCATAACCTTTTTCTGCATTAAAAAACTTCACTGTGCCTAGAGCCACGGTGGTACTCATTTCTCTCTATTGCCGGACACTGTGCCCGATGGGTTCTTACCCTACGCCCTCCGCGACCGATTTGTACATAGTTGGGTCCAATCGGCTAAATTTCATCCCCCACTTTGACAACAGTGCGAGATGACCCCGATACCGTCCTCACCGTGCGCGCCGCTTCCGAACCGTCACTGAACCCCGCCGACTACACCTTTGCTCATCAGATCCGGGTGCGCTTTTCAGAAACAGATGCCATGGGAATTGTGCATCACAGCAGGTACTTGCCCTATCTCGAAGAGACTCGAGTTGAGTACATGCGATCAATTGGTCAGTCGTACGCCAACTCTCGCGAGACCCTCGGCGACTCTGCAGTGCTTGAGGCCACCGTCAAGTACCGCCAGCCGCTCAAATTCGACGAAGTGATGAATGTGCATCTGGTTTTAGCCGCCACCACTGGAGCCACGTTCACGATCAACTACTTGATCACCGTCGGCGAGCAAGTTGTCTCGACCGCCTCGACGCAACACGCATACGTGAACGCTCAGGGTCGACCTCAGCGCTTGCCCGCATGGATCAAAGATCTCGCGTCTCAATAACTGTGTGCATCGCCTTACGGCAGTAACGAAACCACTGACATGATCGCCTGCGC
This sequence comes from Ilumatobacteraceae bacterium, assembly GCA_044338135.1. GTDB lineage: Bacteria > Actinomycetota > Acidimicrobiia > Acidimicrobiales > Ilumatobacteraceae > Casp-actino8. Next base: position 7,296 of record JBIIMF010000012.1, read on the forward strand.
GTGAGTGAGAGCTTCTCCGTCAGCAAGTGTTGGGCCGAGTTCAACAATGAACGCCGTGTCATCAACAAAAGTTCGACGTTGCCATGTGGCTGCAACTCCTGTGTACGTGCCACCTGGAACACCCTGCAACGGAAGTCCAGTGAGTCGCGCGTACTCTCGACGCAGTGGTCCATCTGGTCCTGACGACGGCGCAATACTGAATTCGTCTTGGTGAAACCACACCGTCATGTCAGGTCGCAAGTACTTCACAAACTCAACCATCGCTTGAGTTTCTGGTTCGCTTGCAGCCGATGGACCGCTGTACTCCCAGTTGCCTGGCTCGGCGATTAACCCCCATTTATATGGGAAATTGCGATTGAGATCGACTTGATTCACATTGTGACGTTGATTAAGAGCAACACCATCGGGATTAATTGCTGGCAATAACCAGAGATCAACATTGGCTGGTATTTCCGTTGGCAACATTGCCCGCAATTCGCGAATCACATCAAGGCCTGCTTGCTCGTCACCATGAATGACACCAACAACAAGCACGACGATTCGGCTCGGATCATCAACTGGTAATTGCGCACCAGGAATATCAACACGATGAATCACATCAATGGGTTGACCTTGAACTGAATTCCCGATGCTCGTCGTGAGTTCAGTAGGAGGAAGCGTTGTGGTTGTTGTCGTACTTGTCGATGTGGTGGTGCTTGTCGTTGACGTAGTCGTTGATGTTGACGCCACCGGCAGCTGGGGAGCTTCGGTCATCGGAGGAGTCACAGAATCTGAGCCAGAGCAGCCAGCAACGATCGTCGCTCCACACACAGCCAACAGAAGGCCTACCTGAACCTTTCGGACGCTCTTCACTCCAGCGAGGTTACGCTTTCATGCATGAGCAAGACCATCACCCAGAACAGCACTCCCCCGACGCCCATCATTGACAGCCCTTCTGAATGGGTACGCGAGCACATCGAGAGTTACGTCAAGACTGATGGCGCTGAAGGACACGACTGGAACGGTGTGCCGTGCATGTTGTTGACCACGCAGGGCCGCAAGACCGGATCGTGGAATCGCAGTGCATTGATTTACGGCACCGATGGCACCGACTTGGTGTTAATCGCCTCGAAGGGCGGAGCGCCCAGTCACCCGCTGTGGTTTGAAAACTTGGTGCAGAACCCGCAGGTGTGGGTGCAGGTTGCCGCCGACAAATACTGGGCAACGGCCCACGTCGTTGATCCCGCTACTGACGCCGATAAGCGCTCCAGTCTGTGGAAGTCAATGTCCGCTATTTGGCCGGGCTACGACGAGTATCAAACGAAGGCTGACGAAGTTGGTCGTGTGATTCCGGTTGTTGTGCTCACGCGCAACTAATTGATTACAGCAATACTTCGATTAATCGCGGGCCTTGTTGTTTCATGGCCGACTGAAAAGCGGAACTGAAGTCTTCAAGCGTGCTCACGCGCACTGCTTCGACGCCCATTGCTTCGGCCATTTTCACCCAATCAATGTCGGGGTTTGAAAGATCAAACATTGACAAGGCCTTGGTGTCACCTTCGGCCATGAGATCTTTCGCACCGGTGCGGCTGAGTTCGACTTGTAAGATCGCATAAGCACGATTGCTGAAGATCACTGTGGTGACATCAAGATTCTCGCGGGCCTGTGTCCATAACGATTGCACGGTGTACATCGCGCCGCCGTCACCGTGAAGGCACACCACTTTGCGATCAGGACACGCCACGGCTGCACCACCAGCAACCGGAAGCCCTTGACCAATCGAGCCACCAGTGAGCGACAGCACATCATGGGGTTGCGCAGTCGCCAAAGCCAGCGCCGGTCCAAGACCATTCGTTGCCGATTCGTCCGAGACAATGGCATTCTCTGGCAAATAGCGAGCGACGATTTTCCCGATGCTGTATTGGTCGACTCGACCAGTCGGTTCATCGGGTAGTTGTAAATCGGCAACAGGAATTACGGATTTCTGCACGCCCAGCTCATCAACCAAGGCTTGAAGTGCCCCGACTCCGTCTTCATGAGTGTGAGCAAGATAGTGAATCTTCGTGTGCGGCGCGGTGCACCACGATTCTTTTCCAGGATACGCAAAGAAAGAAACAGGTGGCTTTGCACCAACCAAAATGAGATTGTCAATGTCGGCCAAGGATGCAACGAGCTGTTCGGCGAAATAGGGCAAACGCTCAACAACAACGCGATTCGCACCGCGTTCAAGACGTGGAGCAAAAGTGTCGCACAGCAATCGCGCACCAGTGGCGGCCGCAATCTTGCCCGCTGCTTTCAAACCTTCTCCACGCAACGGCGCACCACGCATCAAGATCGCCACACGAGCACCCGCTGATTGCGCAGTTTGAAGTGTTTGTGCAATATCGCTAATCGTCAAATCAGCAACTCGCGATGCGTCAATGACCGGAAGTGCTTCTGCCGCAGAATTGGCTTCAAGCCATGCCACGTCGGCCGGAAGAATCAGAGTCGCAATTTGGCCAGGTGCTTGCCGCGCGACTTGTACGGCACGAGCTGCGTCGGCACCGACGGTTAACGCACTTGTTGACGAATGCACCCAAGCCGAAACTGGTCGCGCAAACCCAACGATGTCGCTAGCTAACGGTGCGTCAAATTGCGCGTGATACGTAGCGTGATCTCCGACCACATTCACAATCGGCGACGACGCGCGTCGTGCATTGTGCAAATTCGCCAGACCATTGGCAAGACCTGGACCGAGATGCAACAAGGTGACTGGTGGTTTTTCGGCCATGCGGGCATAGCCGTCGGCCATACCTGTCACGACACCTTCGAATAACCCGAGCACCGCCCGCATGCCATCGACACGGTCAAGCGCAGCGACGAAATGCATTTCAGATGTTCCGGGGTTGGCGAAACAGGTGTCGACCCCCGAGTTAACAAGCGACCTCAGCAGACTCTCAGCACCGTTCATCGGCCAATTCTTATCACAACAAGCAATGACGGGGTCTTAGTCGCTGGGCCAGACTTCGGCCGTTGACAGCAACTGATCGCGGAAATCAGGATGGCTGATCTGCGCCAAAGCGTGCGAGCGTTCAGCAATTGATAAGCCGGCGATTTCGGCGGCTCCATATTCGGTCACGATGATGTCCACTTGATGGCGCGGTGTCGTGACCACACTGCCTTCGGGCAAACGACCCAAAATGCGCGAGATGGTCACACCATTCACAACCGAAGTTGATGGTAAACAAATCAAACTGCGACCATTCGTTGACAGTCCTGGACCTGACACAAAATCCTCGTGGCCACCAATGCCAGAGAACTGTTTGCCATTTACTGAATCGGCGATCACTTGCCCTGAAAGATCGACCGCCATCGCACCGTTAATCGCAACCATGTTCTTATTTCGAGCGATCACTTCTGGTGAATTGACAATGTTCACGGGCAAAAAGCGCACATCGTGGTTTTCATGAAGCCATTCGTACAACGCTGGTTCGCCTGCAGCAAACGTCGTCACCGAATATCCATCAAATTCGGTGCCTTTACGATTTGTCACTTTACCCGATTGATGCAAACGCATTAATCCAGTCGTAAACATTTCGCTATGGATTCCGTAATCGCCACCGTTACCTGCAGCAAGGCGAGTTGCGACTTGAGTAGGAATTCCACCGATGCCAGTTTGCAAAGTACAGCCGTCACGAATATACGAGACCGCGATTTCAGCGATCTGACTTTCAACATCGCTCGCAACAACATCGGCCAAGTTAAGTGCGACTCGATCGGACTGGACTAAGAAGTCAATATCTTCAAGCGCTATTGAATGCTGATAGTCACCCACACCAAAAGTACGCGGGAAATTTGGACTGCACTCAACAATCAATACTCGATTGGGATCGGCAATGACATTGGCAATTTCGGTGGTGAAGGCACCAGCGTGTAGTGACAACGACACTCGGCCATCAACGGGCATTGCGCCGGCAATCGCCAGCACGCGCGGCTTTAAATGCGCAAGCGTTGGTTCAAAGCGGCGAAAGTCAGCCGGCACAAAATCAACATCGGCTCCGGTGTCACGCAAGAATCTTTCAGCCGGACCAAAAAATCCAGACTTCAAGTGAACCGACGGTCGCGCAAAGATCGCATACAGATCGGGCAACAAGGCACCAAATACTTTGAGATCACTAAATCGGTCTTCCGGCGTGTCATTACCCAATGAATGCAAGAAGCCACCAGGTGCGCCTGGTCCAAGCGGAATCGCCAACGTGTCGACGGGTCGGATAGCGGCGACGGCAGCTTCCATCGGAACGAATGTCGCGGGAAGTGTGCTCATCACCGAACCTTAGTGAAAATGTGCGATGTCAATCACGGCAGCACCTGAGACAACAATCTCGTCGCCACGTTTCAACCACACTGCACAAGTAGCCCGATCGCCATCAATAGCCGAGATTTCGCCACCCGCAACGACTGAATCGGTGTCAAACACCGGCCGACCAAACGAAACAGTCAGACGTCGCACCGATGTAGGGCCACTAAACGAATGCAACATGTTGACGATGTAACTCAGGTTCAGCGGACCCTGATTGATCACGCGACCTTCAAGACCCATCTCGCGTGTGGCTTCGCGATCCCAATGAACACGATACGGGTCTCGCAAGACTGCAGCCATCGTTTTCATTCGTGCTGGATCTACTGACGGCACCGCGAACTCGGGAAGTAGATCGCCGACCTTCATGACGTCGCCCCAGTTACACCTTCGGGCTTGCGTCGCCGAAAACGCCAGGTATTGGTAATGCGCGCCACTAAACCTTGGGCATCAAACATTTCAATAGAAAAACTCATCGAGTCGTACGGGTTGCCACGTTCGTCGACAAGTTGTTCCCAGCGGACAATGTCACCCTCCATGCGGTATTCAACACCGACACGAAGTGGCCGCATGTATTCCCAGTCGTAACCATCGAGACCAACTGAACCTGGCCCTTCTGCGCCGCACACTTCAAACAACGTTGCGATACTTGTACCCGCACCAAGAATTGGCACATGAAACAGCGCCACTGGATGCGCAAGATCATCGGGTAAGGGTTCTGCGGTGGTGCAATCGGTGAGTAACCAATTTTCCCAATGAGCGATTGTGTATGTGCCACCTGGGAATCGATATCCAAGAGGTGAAACAACCGTCATGACATATCAATACCACGACTCTCGGCTTCGGCCGCGAAATTCAGCCAAGATTCTTCGGCCGTGTCGACTTTGGTTTGCGCATGAGCAAGTTGTTCACTCAATTTCGCCAACGCTTCATGGTTGCTTGAAGCACTTGAGGCTTCGGCTATGAGCTTTGTGCTGATGGTGTCGCGCTCGGTCGTGGCTTGAGCCAAGGCTTTTTCGGCCTGCGCCACGAGTCGCTTCAATGTGCTCGCACTCTTCAACGAACCCGATTTAGAAGCTGGAATGTCGACAACAGCTTTCACCGGCGTATCTAACTTGGCAGTGCTGACACTCTTCGTGTTCTGAGTTGGCTTCGTGCCGCGTTCAAGACGCTGCTTCAGCCATCCGGCCACGCCACCGCGCACCAACGATGCTCCACCTTGTCCATCAAGGGCAAAAACTTCGTCAACAGTGCGATCTAAAAATGCTCGGTCGTGACTGACAACCAAAACGATTCCGGGCCAGTCATCAAGGAAGTCTTCGAGTGCACGCAAAGTATCAAGATCAAGATCGTTGGTCGGTTCGTCAAGCAACAACACGTTGGGCTGTTCAATCAGAGTCAACAACAATTGCAAGCGGCGACGCTCACCGCCCGAGAGTGTCGAGATTTCAGCAAACTGCGAATCGCCATCAAACCAAAAACGCTTCATCAAGTTGATGTCTTCTAACGAAGGCGCTCCTTTGTCACCCGCAACGGCGTCACGAACTCGTTTGGTGACATCAAGGTCGCGACCCAACTGGTCGTAATAGCCAATTTTGACCGTGCGACCAATATCGATCTTGCCTTCGGTTGGCGTCAGTCGTTCAGAGATGAGATCGAGCAAGGTGCTCTTGCCGGCGCCATTAGGCCCAACGATTCCGAGCCGATCGCCTGGCTCAAGCATGTGATCAAACGGCGACAGAACTCGTTTGCCGTTGGGCCAACTAAAACCAACGCCGTGTAGTTCGACACCTTTAGAGCCAAGACGTTTCGATCCGAGATCTTTCGTGAGTCCAAGTTCGCCTTGACGCGCTGGTGCTTCGGCTTTGGTATTTACCAATGCGGTTGCCGAGGCAACACGAGCTTTGGCCTTGGTAGTTCGTGCCGGTGCGCCACGTCGCAGCCAAGCCAGTTCGGTTTTCGCGAGGTTCTTACGAACTTGTTCGGCAGTCGCTGCTTGTTCTTCGCGTTCACTACGACCCGACAGATACGCCGCGTAACCAGAGCCTTCGCTCCAACCCGTCGGCACGTGCAGATACGCCTTGCCACGATCGATTTCAAGAACCTTGGTCGTGACACGGTCGAGTACATGGCGGTCGTGGGTGACGAGCAGCAAGCCACCGTTGTAATTTGCCAGCCACTCTTCGAGGTATGCAATGGCATCAAGATCGAGATGGTTGGTGGGTTCGTCCAAGATGAGTGCTTCCCACTCACCAATGAGCAATTCCGCGAGTGCGACACGCTTCTTCTGACCACCCGACAACTGGTCGGTCTGACTATCAATCAGACCACTCATGCCGAGACGGTCGAGCATGGCCTCGCCTTGCCACGTGCCACCAACGGCTTCGCGAACTGTGCCCTTCGGAAGAACCGGTGCCTGGCTCAACACGCCGACGCGGGCGTTACGCCCACGGCGCACGACACCGCCTTCGGGCTCTTGCTCGCCACTAATAATGCGTAACAGCGTGCTCTTGCCGCAACCGTTCAGGCCAACAACGCCAACACGATCACCATCACTGAGGGTGATTGAGACATCAGCGAACAGCGGACGGTTTGGTCGCGAGGCTTTGAGTCCCTGGGCATCGATCACAATCACGACTTCTCAGGCTACGAGCACTTCAACGCCACGACGAGGGAAAGGCCGCGCAACACAACCGCACGGGTGCTTTTCAGCCCAGAACGCGCATTGTCTCGAGTAGTTCGGGAGTCCGAAATGATTCATTCGCCTTCTGAATACGCGCCAAAGCGAATTCGTCAGCCGAAATCTTTGTCACATCGTCCATTGATAAGGCCCCGACATGGCGGTACTCACCCTGGTCCATTTCGTGCCTCACACGCGCAACTGAACCGTTTGAATCGCCCATTTTTCCTGAGCCTTGGTAGCCATAACCTTCGACCAGATTCGCAGTGATTGATGACTGAAAACCAAGTCGCCACAACAACTTGTCGCTGGCTTTCGCTAGCACTTCAGGACTCATCGTCAACAAGAAGTTTTCTTGTTGACGAATAAAACTCTTCACACACGAGTTAGTGATCACGTAACGGAACTCGTCTGAATGATTCACTGCGCCGCCGTGCAACAGTCGACCATCAAACATCAAGATGGTTCCGGCTTTTGCTTCGAGGTTGATTGGCTTGGGCATCGAGCCATACAACGCATACGGTCCACCAGTTCCGTTTGGCTTATGCGAACCCGGAATAAACAGTGTTCCACCATTCACTTCATTGACGTCTTGCAACACATACATCGTGTTCACCAACACCGGAGCTTCACGCGGATTGTATGGCGCAATGAATGTTTGATCTTGATGCATCGGTTGTGGATGGCAATTCGGATACGAAATATTGGAAAGAAAACTGAAGTGGTTCCAGCCAATTCCGAGCGTTTCATCCAATAAACGCTCAATTATTGGGCCTGCTTGCACACCCTCTGGATCATGCTCAAGGCACTTCACAAAGTCGTCGCCTTTATTGACGAGCGACCACACGTGCTGTTGCGACTTCACGAGATACGCAATACCTAACGCTCGTTCAGCAGCAGCTTGCTCTTCAATACGCGCACGCAAACGAGTGCATTGTTCTTGTGACATTCCATCTTCAATGAGGCAATAGCCCCAATCAAAAAGATTCTGTCGCATCACAGTGATGTCTTTTGTTGGTTGCGGAAGATCAATGTCTTTCCAGTATTCATGTTTACGCGCAACGGTCGTGTCGTAATACCAACCCTTACCCCACTCAAGTTCGGCATCATCTTTCGGCGGCGTCAACCACTGATTGTTCAAATAGATCGAGACGTACGGTTCGCCCGATTGCAAAAAATCGTTGTACGGCCGAAATGCGTCAACCGATGATTGAGCGATTGCTTCAGCTGTGAACTCGCGTGGAATCGCCATTGTCTTGCCCCCCAAAACCAACGAAAAGTTTCGTCTGTAAATCAGACAATACTCATGGTTCTTCAGACGCAACGACTGCAGATCTGCCCGAACCTCAATTTTGAGATCTTCAAAAAATCTCAAGAAAATCAACGGAAATCCACCATCTGCGCATTTTCATGAAATATGTTTACGGACATGAAGAAACGCGACCTCATCCAAGCAGTATCCGACCACACCGGTATCGACAAGAAGACGGCTACAACAGCCGTTGAAGGTACGATCGACGTCATCTTGGCCAACGTGGCTAAGGGCGAGATCGTCAACCTTTCCGGTTTTGCAAAATTCGCAAAGATTAAGCGTCCCGCACGCATGGGTCGTAACCCAGCAACGGGTGAGACTATCAAGATCGCCGCGAAGACAGTTGCCAAGATCACCGCACTCAAGGGCTTCAAGGACATCGCCCTTGGTGTGTCACCGGCACCCAAGTTGAACAAGGCTGGCGCCGTTGCTGCTGCAGCTGCTGCTAAGGCCCCGGCCAAGAAGGCAGTTGCCAAGAAGGCTCCCGCCAAGAAAGCTCCTGCTAAAAAAGCTCCTGCAAAGAAGAAGGCAGTTGCTAAGAAGGCTCCAGCCCGCAAGGCTCCCGCCAAGAAGGCCCCAGCACGTAAGGCTCCTGCCAAAAAGAAGGCAGCCGCTCGCAAGCGCTGAGCAATTCCTAGTCCAGTAACTCGAACCCCCGTTGCGCAAGCAGCGGGGGTTCTTTTTTGTCCCTGATTTTGTTGGTGATTCTGGTGCAGAATTGTTACGAAATACGCAACGATTCTGCACCAGAATCAGTGGTGCCGAAATTAGTACGGAAGGGTGTACGTGTTTTCGAGTTCGTCTTGCACCACGGTCGCGGGGTGATCGGTGGTGTCGACGATCAGTTCCTCGACCAAGATCCGCGACCTAAACGCCCAGCCAGCGGGCAACTTCAACCGGCCCGCTAGATCGCCCAGGTTTGACTGATTCAAGGTTGGGTCGACACCGATGCAATACGCCTGCATGATGTAAGCCTTGCCTTCTGCGTTGATGAGTTCATAGACCACCGAACCAGTATCAAAGAAGAACACTGCACCGCGGTTGACGAAACGCTCTTGATACGGCACGGTGCTGGGAGTGTCGCCCAAGTCGACCGTGGCAATACGCCGCATCATCAGCCCGTTGAATTCGCGCATCACTGGTTCGACGAACGCAACCTTGGTGCCCAGGCCATCGAGCATCCAATAACGCGGCCCATTGAGCTTGACGAACAAGGCACCCATATCTTTGGCGATCTCGTCGGCATTGAGCGTGTCCCACAACTCGGCGGGACAGTCATTGATCATTTGTGTGCCATAGACATCGGCTTGCAACTTCTCGTCACGTGACATCACGGCCAAAACTTCGCCGTAGCGCACACCCCGCATGTCAGAAATGAGTCGTTGTGATTTGTCGGTAGTCATCGTGATTCCTCGCCACTCGTGAACAAGTCCAAACTAGTGGCATTTATCGTGCCACTACAACAGCGATCAGATCCTGCCGAGCAGGCCATACCTCGTACCATTAACTCCGTGAATCAATCCGTTTCCGCTCGCCCGCATTTGCCTGGGCTTGATGGGTTGCGAGCCTTGGCAGTCATCGGAGTTTTGGCGTTTCACGACGATCGACTCACCGGTGGCTTCCTGGGAGTCGACTTGTTCTTCGCGGTGTCGGGTTTCTTGATCACGACTTTGCTCATTGATGAGTTACAGCGAACGAACACGATTGACCTGATTGGTTTTTGGGGACGACGCCTTCGACGATTGCTTCCGGCCGTCATGGTGCTTTTAGTCGTCATCGTCATTTTCTTTCGACTATTTGCCGACACGGGCCAGTGGATCATCGCTCGCAACGACGCACCGTGGGCGCAGTTCTATGTCGCTAACTGGCATCAGATCAGTTCAGGTGCGGGCTACTGGGATGCATTTGCGGCACCGTCAGCATTTGAACATCTGTGGAGCCTCGCAATTGAAGAGCAGTTCTATGTGGTGTGGCCGTTGCTCGTCATCGGTGCATGGCGCATTGGGCGCACTCGTGCCCTAGGAGCCCTCACTGGTATTGGAATCATCGCATCGTTCGTTGCAATGCTGACGATCTACGACGGTGGCGATCCGACTCGCGTCTACATGGGAACCGATACCCGGGCATTTTCGTTGCTTTGCGGAGCCTTCATTGCCCTGCCAGTGATACGTCACGCAATCACTTCGGGAATGCAAAAGTTTCGTCGTGCTGCGAGTGGTCTCACCGTCGCACTCATCGTCGCACTCGGGTTCATGTGGTTCACTGTTGACGGACAAAGTCAGTGGCTCTTTCGCGGAGGACTGTTAGCTCACTCGATCGCATCGGCCGTAATCGCCGTTCTTATTGCATCATCAAGCAGCAGATTGTCCGTGATTTTCTCGTGGCGACCACTCGCGTACATCGGGCGACTCTCATATGCGCTGTACCTCTGGCATTGGCCTGTGTTTATTTTCTGCACGAGCGAACGATTAGATGTTGACGGTCTGACTCTGACGGCGATACGCATGGGAATCACGCTTGCACTCAGCATCGCTTCGTACTACTTGATTGAACAACCTATTCGACACAAGGCGAAGTGGGCACACGGCTCACAAGGCCGCAAAGCTTTTGTGGTCACGACTCTTGCCGCAATAGTCATCTGGTTCGTTATCACAACCCCCTCTTCAACGAATGCCGTTGACAACGACGCACTCGTAGCCGCTGTCGCCACCACCGTTGCTGAGCCTTCGCTTGAAGTAACCACGACTACTTCAACAACATTGGTTCAACAAAAGCCCGTCGTTTCTAGTCTGTACTACCTGGGCGATTCAGTTGCCTACGACATGTGGCCCGCTATCGGGGCAGTACTTCAAGCCGCCAATGTCACGGCAAACTCTGGTGCTTTTGGTGGAGTCGGAATCATTCCGACCGAGGTCAACACAACTCCGTTGCAATCACTCGCCGTTGAACTTGATCGCCACGACGTTGATTTGTTGATTTTGCAACTTTCGGTTTGGGATGCCCAACAAGACGATGATCGACAACAAGCAGCGCTTGACGATCTCGTCACATTCGTCACCGAGCGAAATCTGCGACTGGTCTTAGTCTCGTTCCCGTCAATTGCGCCCGAGCGATCTGAGCCTGGGCAGATCTCTCTTGAAGACAAAGCGCGCGCCATCGCCGACCAATCAGATGGCTCGATTATCTACCTTGATCAACGATCAGTTCTCGGTGACGTTTTCATTCGTGACATTGATGGTGATGGCAACCCCGAACGTAAACGTGATGGCATTCATGTGTGCCCCACCGGTGCACTTCGATCGGCACAATGGCTCATTCAAGAATTGATGACACGGCTCGAGGGCATCACACCACCCGTTGACGACTCTTGGGTCACTGGTGAATGGGCCAACGACAGTCGTTACGATAGTCCGCCAGGGGCCTGCGCTCCCCTATAAGTAATGAGCGAACTCAGGCACGAGTGAACTTCAGATTCAATTTGAGCGTGCCAAGCATGATGCCGGGTTGATGTTGCCAGTCATTGCCTTCGCCGTATTCGACACTCGATAAGCGATCACACAAAACATCCCATGCCACTTGCTGTTCAATGCGCGACAGATTGGCACCTGGGCACACACGCGGTCCTGCCGAAAACGCCAAGTGTCGAGTGACGCCATGACGTTCAAGATCAAGATCAAACGGACATGTAAACTCTTCTTCGTCAACGTTGGCAGCCGCAAAACGCAAGTGCAACAACGAACCGGCTGGCACAGATACACCTTGAAAGACTTCGTCACGTGAAGTCATTCGGGTCGATAGCCCGTGAGTGGGCGAACGCATGCGCAAACTTTCTTCGATGAACGCACGCAACTTGCTTCGATCGTTGCGAACTTTGTCAAAAAGCCCAACGTTCTCACATAACAACTGCGCTTGTTCTTCAAGTGCATACTGTGTGGTTTCTAACGCGCCAATAATCATTGCGTGCACGATGCCAGCAATCTCGAGATCAGTGAGTTTGCGATCAAGCGCTTGGTAACGCACATCACACAAGAAGCTCACCATGTCGTCTTGTGGATTCAACCGCTTGGCGCGCACGTGCTCATAGATGTAATCCTGAAAACCTTCTAGGCGCCGAAACATCTCGCTTGCTTGATCAGGCGCAAGTTCGTGCTTCAAACCAGTTCCGTGAACGAAGGGCGTCACGACTGCGTCGCCCCACTCGGCAAGTTGCGGGATGTCTTCAAACGGAAAACCGAGAATCGTCGCAAACACTCGTTGGGGCAAAGGCCGAGCGAATTGACTGATGAACTCAACTGAGTCGTCGTTGATCCATTCATCAATGAGTTCGTTAGCGAGTCGCGCAATCATCTCGCGGTGACGCGATGCACCAGTGCCCACCCACGGGTCGGTGAGTTCTTTGCGATGCTTGATATACATCTCTTGAGTCGGCCGCAATGTCACCATTGATGCCGTCATCAGATTGCGCGATGTCGTAAACACGTCTTCGCCCGACAAGCCGTCATTGGCCCAGTCGTTGACTCGCCTCTGCCCCATCACCGTGAAACGTTCGGGATCTTTGACGACAGTATTGATATCGGCGTGTTTGGTGAGCACAAATGCGTCAGTGCCGGGCTTCAATCCGCCACCAGGAATACGCAACACCGGCGCATCACGATGCAAGATTTCGTACATCTCATACCAATGTTCTTGCGCACCTGCACCAAAGAGGTCAACCGATGCAAGGTCGACCGGACATTTCATTGGTCCAAGTTCGTGGTTGATGTGCTTTGGTTGCGTCCCCATAACGATCCATCCCCCGTGCTCAGCAAAACACTAAACGCCGCACAGGTTCAAAATGCACCCGTGGCTATGCCTCACTCTATGATTTAGAGTCGTCTCTGACATGCGAGGCCATTCCTCAATTCACCGAAGTAAAAAACCCGACGTAAGCCCTAGAAATCAGCTGAACTAAAATAGTTATTGATTATCCCTGTCATAAATGCTCTGAGATAATGAATCATGCGTTTCGTCACGTCAGTCTCGATCGTTCTCTTGTCTGCGGGGCTTGTTTCGTGTGGCAGTGACGGAGGTAGCGATACCGAACGGCGCATCTCGGTTCCTGGCGATTACCCAACAATTGCTGCAGCCGTTGAAAGCGCCACCCCAGGAACCACCATTGAAATTGAACCCGGCATTTACCACGAAGCCGTCGAGGTACGTACCGAGCGAATCACCATCCGTGGCACCGACCGAAACTCAGTCATTCTTGATGGCCAATTCAGTCTGCCTAATGGCATTTCTGTCATCAACAACAACGTCGCTATTGAAAATCTCACCGTTCGCAATTACCTCCAAAATGGAATCGTCTTTAACGGCATCAGCAGTGCCTCACAAGGTAATGGTGTCGACCCAGACGTTGACTACGGCACGGGTGACGATGTTTTAGAGAATTACCGAGTCAGCTATGTCACTGCCCACAACAACGGGTTGTACGGAATCTATGCGTTTGCGTCACGCGGGGGCCTCATTGAACATTCGCTTGCGTCAGGGCATCCCGATTCTGGCTTCTACGTTGGTCAATGCCAGCCATGTGATGTCACTCTCGACAGCAACATCGCTGAACACAATGCAATTGGCTACTTCGGCACTAATGCCTCTGGAGGAGTCGTCGTAGCACGCTCGATCTTTCGAAATAACCGATTAGGCATTGCCCCAAACTCACAAGAGATGGAACGATTAGCCCCCCAAGCCGAGGGCATCTTCGTCGGCAATCTTGTCGTTGACAACAACAGTCCCGAGGCACCAGCCATTTCGTATGGCTACGTGGGTGGGGGCATTGCCGTAGGTGGAGGCACCAAGAATTTGATTCTTCGCAATCGCGTCGAAGGCCACGACCGAGCCGGAATAGAACTACTTCGTTTTGAACCATTCCTCCCCCAGTTCAACCGAGTTGAGGGCAACGTATTGCTTAACAATGCGATAGATCTCGCTTATCACACAGAAAATAATGATCCGGCAGACAATTGCTTTGCAGGAAATTCATTCACTGTCTCCGAACCAGATGACATTGAAAATGTACTGAGTTGTGACGGGGTGGTCCGCTCTTTCCAAGCTGCAAAGCCTCCAGTAATTAATGCCCCACCCAATGTTGACTACCGCTCCATCGCCGCCCCCGCCAAGCAACAAAGCATGCCCGCCGACCAACAGCGTGTGATCGCTGGTGCAGGCCCATTCGTTGCTCTTGATGTTTCAACAATTCAGGTGCCGTCGTGAAATTGCGTGTCGTGGTGCTGATATCAATCCTCACTGCATTTTCACTGGCGTCTTGCGGCCAATCAGCACCAACAGATACGACTCGCTCGCTCACTGATGCCGAAGCCACTCGCCTAGCCCAAACCAGAAACCGCAACTTTCTCTCGGGCGGAGCCAAATTTGAAGCCACTTCCGCGTTCCTCGGAATCGCCGATCCCGAAACCATCACATTGACCGGAGTCATCGACTGGTCAAAGCATGCTGGCCGAGCAACAGTGACTTCGAGTCTGGGCACCGATGTGGTCGAGGTCTACTGGGAAGAAACTTTTCTTCTTGAACGTCGACTCGGCTTTGACACCATTACTCCTGCGCTCGGCGGCCCAAGCGAACCATGGTTTGTACGGTTGCCCGAACCCTCGACCCGACAATTGGATCGACTCTTAGGAATCATCATGAGTCTTGCCTCAGAGCAACCAGAAAACGCTCTGCTCATTCAGCAAGAACCAGGGACATCTTTTCTTCGTAGTGATCTCATCCGCGGAAACTCTGCTGATGTTCTGCGCTTTGGCGAACGCAACACATATTGGCTCAGAACTGCAACCGATGAAATGCTCAGATTTGAATCAAATGCCGAAGCCGGTCTAGCGCCAGTGCTGGTTGACATCCTTGAGTCTGGCCCATTTACGGCCGAAGCCCCGAAAGAATCTGACGTTCTTTCTCCGCAAGAGTTCCCCGAGATCTATGCCCAAATTCAAGGCGGGCCGTGAGGAACCAAAAATTATTTGGTGGTGGATTATTCATTGCAGCACTGTGTGTTGCTCTGGTCTCTGCTTGTGGCAGTCAACCAAAACCCAATTCCGCCGACCAGACTTTTGTCGCACAGATGGTGCCTCACCATCAACTCGGAATCGAAATGATTGACAGCGCCGTGTTGAGATCGGATGATGTTCGTTTAAGGAAGCTCGTTTTCCAAATGCAGAGTTATCACGAACACGAATTACATCAGTTGTCATCTCTTCTTCAGCAATGGGAGATCTCCCCAGCCGAAACTTTCCCGGGGTCGATTGATCCATCTCAATTGGCAGCAATAGATCAACTATCTGGGCCTGCTTACGACATCGCCTGGCTCAACGCGATGATTGAACACCACGAAGGAGCCGTTGCGATTGGTCAAGAAGAAATCGCATCCGGTCAATTACCCGATCTGATTGCTGTCGCCGAAAAAGTTGTCATCACCCAGCAAGCTGAAATCATCGAGATGGAAAAACTTCTCGACGAGAAATGAATCTATTTGGCTATCAGCAATGACAATCGTCGCCTCATCAGAACCACTGACAAACCAAGCAAGATCAACATGAGTCCCGCAAGTATTGATGGCTGAGGAGAACTTCCCGTCACGGGAATCTTCATCGGCCTCACGATTGTCACTGTCAGTGTCGACTCTGCGACTTTTCCAGAAGTATCAGTGACCTGATACTTCACTGAGACAGTTCCTACGAATCCAGGGTTGGGTTTGAAAGTGACTTTGCTATCGACCACCGACCACACACCTGCCGAGACAGTCAACTTCTTTGACCACTTCGAAGAAGTCTGATTGGCGATCACTGTCTTTGAAGGAATGAACTCTGCACCCTTTGATGGTTCACCAAGAGAAGAAACATCGAAAACATAAGCCTTTCCTGGCGCAGTCACTGCCTCTCGGGCCGGCGTTACTGGCACCGCTTCTTTTTCGCGGCAGAAGCCGAAATCGAGTGTCAGGTCTGATGCGCCATCAACGATCAAGTTCACAGAGGTCACCGTCAATTCGCTTGAGTCTGTATCAGTAGCCCCGACACCACTCAAGGTAACGATGTAACCAGTGGGGTTCGCAATGTCGATCCGATATGAGCCAAACGGCAAGTTGTCAAACAAGTAATTACCCGAGGCATCGGTCGTCCTTGTCGTCACCGGATTGCCGAAGATGTCGGTCACGGGACTTCCATCCGCTTTCAACACCGATAGCACAACACCAGCAATTCCCTTTTCGCTTGAGTCTTGGATACCGTCGCAATCTTCATCAAACCAGACGTAGTTACCGATTGACACTCGTGGCAAGCGGAAGCCGAAATCGAGGGTGAGGTCGGCGTCCAGATTGTTTACGAGCGTTGCCGAAAGCGCCGACCCAGTTGATGAGTCGGTAGCAGGCGCACCGTTGACCAAAATTGTGGGGACTAAACCATTCGGCGCGGTAACCGACACTCGATAACTTCCAGCAGGCAGGTCGCTAAACAAATACCTTCCAGCAGTATCAGTGGTTGTGGTGGTCACTGAATTACCGAACACATCTGTCACTGGCGAGCCATCAGCTTTGGTAATCGTCAACACCACGCCAGCAATACCGGCTTCTGATGAATCTTGAATTCCGTTCGCGTTTGAGTCGAACCAGACGTAGTCACCAACCGACACTGAAATTGGATAGAAGCCAAAGTCAAGGGTCATGTCCGAGTCACCATCATTCGGCAAGATCACTGATGTGTCAGTGCCAGCGGCCGAATCTGTTCCGCTTGTTCCAGAACCAACCAGAGTTGGAGTGAAACCAGCGGGCGACACAATTGACACCTTGTACTGGCCAACGGGGAGATTGTCGAACAAGAAACGTCCCGTCGCGTCGGTAGTTATTGAGCCGACAGGGCTACCAAAAACATTGGTGACAGCGGTGCCGTCCATCTTTGTAATCGACAGCACAGCCCCAGCGACACCAGCCTCATTTTGATCTTGGACACCGTCACGATCTGTATCAAACCACACCAAATTACCTACCGACACTCGTGGTGCCGTAAAACCAAAGTCAAGCGTTAAATCGCTCGCACCATTAGTCGTCAGGTTCGTTGAGGTTGCGTTGCCTGTCGAGGAATCAACACCACGGTCAGTTCCAGCCAATGCCGTCGTCGCCATATAACCAGCGGGGTCGGTAACAGTGACCTTGTATGAACCAAATGGCAGGTTGTCAAACAGGTAGAGCCCATTCGAATTTGTTGTTGTGGTCGTGACTGGTTGACCAAAAACGTTTGTTACTGCCGTGCCATCAGCTTTAGTGATGGTCATGGTCACACCAGAAATACCTGGCTCACCAGCATCTTGTAGGCCGTCGCGGTCAGTATCAAACCACACCAAATCTCCTACCGACACATACGGTGAAACAAAACCGAAGTCAAGAGTCATGTCACTCGCACCATCAACAGTCAAGTTTGTTGACGTCGCGTTACCCGTTGACGAATCGACAGCACGGTTGTTACCAGCCAATGCAGTTGTTGCGATGTAACCAGCGGGGTCGGTAACAGTGACCTTGTATGAACCAATTGGAAGGTTCTCAAACAGGTAGGCACCATTGATATCGGTTGTGGTGGTCGTGACCGCAGCACCAAACACATTGGTCACCGCCGAACCATCAGCCTTCGTAATCGACAACGTCACACCAGCAATACCAGGCTCACCAGCGTCCTGTACGCCATCACGATCAGTATCAACCCACACAAAATTACCGACACCCACCTTCGGCAACACAAAACCAAAGTCAAGCGTCAAGTCACTTGTTCCATCAACAGTCAAGTTCGTCGACGTCGCATTACCCGTTGACGAATCGACAGCACGGTCGCTACCGGCCAAGGCAGTTGTTGCGATATAGCCAGCAGGGCTTGTGACCGTCACCTTGTACGAGCCCACCGGAAGATCAGCAAATAAGTATGCACCATTGGCATCAGTAGTGGTCGTCGTCACCGCAGCACCAAACACATTGGTCACCGCCGAACCATCAGCCTTCGTAATCGACAACGTCACACCAGCAATACCAGGCTCACCAGCATCCTGCACACCATCACGATCAGTATCAACCCACACAAAATTACCGACACCCACCTTCGGCAACACAAAACCAAAGTCAAGCGTCAAGTCACTTGTTCCATCAACAGTCAAGTTCGTCGACGTCGCATTACCCGTTGACGAATCGACAGCACGGTCGCTACCGGCCAAGGCAATTGTTGCGATATAGCCAGCAGGGCTCGTGACCGTCACCTTGTACGAGCCCACCGGAAGATCAGCAAATAAGTATGCACCATTGGCATCAGTAGTAGTCGTCGTCACCGCAGCACCTAACACATTGGTCACCGCCGAACCATCAGCCTTCGTAATCGACAATGTCACACCAGCAATACCTGACTCACCAGCGTCTTGCAGACCATCGCGGTCACTGTCAGCCCATACAAAGTTTCCAACACTTACCTTTGGCACAAAAAATCCAAAGTCAAGGGTCATGTCGCTCGCCCCATCAACAATCAAGTTTGTTGATGTGGCATCACCTGTCGATGAATCAAGTCCACGATCAACTCCGGCCAACGCCGTTGTTGCGACATAACCACTGGGACTCGTCACGGTGACCTTGTATGCACCCAACGGCAAATCTGCGAATAGATACCCACCGCTTGAATCTGTCATGACGGGCGGCACAGCAACTCCAAAGATGTCGGTTGCTACTGAACCGTCAGCTTTGGAAAGGGTCAGCGTCACACCGGCAATACCCGGCTCGCCAGCATCTTGAATACCGTCTTTGTCGGTATCAAACCACACAAAATTGCCGACACTCACCTTTGGCAACACAAAACCAAAGT
>JBIIMF010000054.1:0-8164 GCA_044338135.1 Ilumatobacteraceae bacterium
CGCTTGGGGTTGCCGGCGAAGACTTGGCGACATTTAAGCGCTGGTCGGACGACATCGTGATGCCGGTGGGCAACCACTCGCCATCGGTTGAACAAGTTCGTGGTTTTTTGATCTCAACTAAAGAATTCACCGAATACTTCTTGGGCCAAATTGCCGCTCGCAAGGCTCAACCGACTGGTGATCTTTTGTGCGATATCGCGAACGCCAAAATTGACGGAGAAGAACTTACTGATGATGAGCAACTCGGCATGTTGCAGCAATTCTTGGTGGCAGGCAATGAAACAACCACCAATTTGATCTCCAACATGATTCGCTGTCTCGCCGAAAACCCCGAACTTCAAGACCGCATCCGTCAACATCCCGAACTGATCGAATCTTTCGTTGAAGAAATGCTGCGCAGTGAGGCTCCGGTTGGGGGTCTGTTCCGTCAAGCCAAAGTTGATGTTGAAATCGCTGGCACCACAATCCCCGCTGGCGATCACATGTGGCTCGTTTTTGCCTCGGCCAATCGTGATGAGTGCAAGTTCGCGACGCCCGATTCGATTGACCCCGAACGGGCCAACGTGAAAGACCACTTGGCTTTCGGCAATGGCGAGCACTTCTGTCCTGGGGCCGGTCTGGCTCGAGCCGAAGCACGGATTGCCCTGCAGTTGGTTCTTGAGCACTTAGATGACATTCGCCTGGCACCAGGCAACGATTTCCCGTATGGAGACTCGTTTGTTTTGCGTGGATTGACCAGCCTCAAGGTCACCGCACGACCCAAAAACTGAAGTTGTGAGTTTGGCGTAGCGCCAGAAGTAATCAATCGGTTAGTTTCTAGGTCGGTGCTGGCGACGGCACCGATCTGAGGGGGAACTGATATGGCTGATCGTTGGATGACAGACCGGGCGCCGAGCAAGCGTTGGCCCCATTACACCCGTGCCAATGCGGGCGAGGTTTTGAGCGTGTCGGCCAGCCCTTTGAGCCAGCAGTTCTGCTGGGAGAACGGCATCTTGCTCGGTTGGCGCGACGGATATGTACGTGGCGGCAACTACACCTTGGACGAGTTCACTGATGGTGAGCCCGAAGTGTGTGGCTTCTTTGCCGGTTACTTCTATATCAACTTGGCGAATGTGCGGATGCAGGCAGTTCGCAGTCCGTTGCTGACCGTCGAGCAACTCGACCTCGCGTTCTTTGGCGATCACCCCGAGGTTCCGCCGTACGAAGCACACCCACTCGATGAGCGTCCCGAGATGGCCGAAGGAGTTTTGGCGCACTTGGGTTGGGTGATGACGAACACGTCAATCCCTGAAGTTGACGCTGAAAAAGTCATGACGATTGCGCTTCGCCAAGCGCGTCCCGATCTCGCAACGTTGTCGGATGCTGGCTTGTTGACGCGTGCTCGCATGTTCCAGCCGCTTTTGCGCAAGTTGTTCGATAGTCACACGCCGCCATCTTCTGACTCGGCGATTGCTCCCGGAATTCTTGGCGCAGTTTGCGCCGCACTCGGCGAACCCGAGACTGCCATGAAGTTGATCGCCGGAATTGGCGATGTCGACTCGGCCGAACCGAGCTACCGCATGTGGGACTTGTCGCGCAGCGTCAATGCATCTAGTGAAGTGAGCAAAGAATTCAACGCTGGTGTGGCTGGTTTGCTCGGTCGTTTACAGGCTTCAAGTAATGCCGACGCGAAAAAGTTTGTTGCCGACTTCGCACAGTTCATCGTTGAGTTCGGTTCGCGTGGTCCCAATGAATGGGAAATCAGCGCCGACACATGGGAAACCAAGCCTGAATACGCACTTGCTGTGATTGACCGTATTCGTTTGCAGTCTGATGCTGAGTCACCAAAGATTCGCAACGCGCGTAAGGCCGAAGAACGTAAGGCACTCACTGAGGACATTCGTGCCAAGGTCAAGCCACTTGGCGAAGAACTTGCTGGTCAACTCGAAGGTGCATTGATCGCCAGTTCGCAAATGGCAATTCGCGAACGAACTAAAACCAATATCATTCGTGCACTCCACGAAGTTCGCATGGCCTTTCGTGAACTTGGTCGCCGTCGTGCCGCTGAAGGCACGTTGAAAGATCCGCATCACGTGTTCGCCTTGCTTGATTCTGAACTCGACCAGTTCTTGTTTGAAGGTGCGTCAATGAAAGACACCCTTGCGACTCGTCACGCTCAGTGGCAAGAATTGCAACTGCTTGAACCGCCGTTCTTTATTAAGAACGGAATCGTCCCGCCATTGAGCGAATACAAGAAGAAGGGCCAGTCAAACGCGGCCAAAGCCGTAGTTGGTGAAGTGGTGCAAGGCGTTCCTGGTTGCACCGGTCAGTACGTTGGTCGTGCCCGAGTGATTCTCGACCCAACCGAGCCAGGCGATCTCGAGCCTGGTGACGTATTGATCGCTCCTAACACCGACCCCGCATGGACGCCATTGTTTATGTCTTGTGGAGCAGTCGTTGTCAATGTTGGTGCGGCGATTAGTCATGCCATCATCGTGAGTCGCGAGCTTGGCTTGCCCTGTGTTGTTTCGGCAACCGACGCAACTGTGCGTATTCCTGATGGTGCCCTGATTGAAGTTAACGGTGACACCGGAGCCGTCACGATCTTGGAGATTCCCGCATGAACAAGCCGTTTCGTTTTGGACTTCAGGCCTATGCCCCTAACTCGGGTAAAGAATGGCGCGAACTTGCACGTAAGGCCGAGGCATCGGGTTTCTCGTCGTTTCACCTAGCCGATCACATCATCGGACCTGGTCCGGCTTTAACGGCAACCGGTCACCCGATTCAAACCGTGGCCGCCATTCCAGCGATGGCGGTGGCTGCTGAAGCGACAAGCACTATCAAAGTTGGTTGCCGGGTGTTGTGCGTTGATTATCGCAGTCCGGTGATGTTGGCTAAAGAAGTCGCAACTCTTGACTTCTTCTCTGAGGGACGTCTCGAGCTGGGCCTCGGCGCTGGCTGGCTACAAGGTGAGTACGAAGCCATCGGAATTCCTTTTGATCGTGCCGGAGTTCGTATTGATCGTTTCGAAGAAGTCATTGCATTGCTGCGGGCTTCTTTTGCCGACGGCGAATTGAACATTGATACGCCACACGTTCACGCTGTGGGTTTTGAAGCTGTGCCTAAGCCGTTCACCAAGTCGGGTCCACCAATCATGATTGGCGGAGGAGCAAAGCGAATTCTCACGATCGCTGGACGCGAAGCCGACATTGTGTCACTGAACTTCAATAACTCTTCAGGAAAACTTGGTGCCGCCGGAATTGGATCTTCAACCGCAGAACTGACCGATCAAAAGATTCAGTGGATCAAAGATGGCGCAGGCGCTCGTTTTGATCAGATCGAAATTGAGATCGCTGCTTACTTTACAATCGTGACTCCAGACGGAGAAGGCACCCGCGCCAAGATGGCTCCGATGTTTGGCATGACCCCTGAAGTTTTTGCTGAACATCCCAATGCATTGATCGGTTCAGTTGATGAGATTTGTGATCGCATTGTTGAACGGCGTGAACGGTTTGGGATTAGCTATGTCAGCTTTGGCGCTTCGGTGATCGATGCAGTGATTCCGGTTGTTGAACGCCTCACCGGCAAGTAATTCAAGTATCTAGTTTCAAGCCAATTTGTTTCCGAGAGAGAGCACATCATGACCGTCGATATCAGCACCTTTAATCCATTCGATCCTTCAACGCAGCAGTGCCCATTTCCGCACTATGCACAAATGCGTGAAGAAGCTCCTGTCCATCCGGTGCCAGGTCTTGGCGTCCATTTGGTGACTAAGCACGACCTCGTGATGCAGGTGCTTCGCGACCCACAGACATACTCGTCAATGTTCGGTGGTGCAGGTATGCCATTGAGTTCTGCAGATCGTGAGAAGTTTGCTGAAGTCATGGCTGCTGGTTACCCGCGCGTTCCGACGATGTTGACGGCCGATCAGCCAGATCACACGCGTTATCGCCGTTTGGTAGCCCGCGCCTTCCACCCGAAGGTCATTGCTGAGATGGAACCAATCATTCGCCAGATCACTATCGAACTCATCGAATCGTGGATCGATAAGGGTCGTATCGAATTCGTTAAAGAATTTGGTGTTCCGTTACCCGTTCGGGTGATCGCCAAGGCACTAAACGTTCCTGACGATCGTTTGGCCGATTTTAAGCGTTGGTCCGATGACTCAATCGCTGGTATCGGGACCAACATCACTCTCGAGCAGCGCCTTCAGGCCGAGTACGGAGTCAATGAGTTCCAGCATTACTTTGCCGAGCAGATTGAACTCCGTCGCACCAATCCACAAGACGACATTTTGACGAACTTGCTCAATGCATCAATTGATGATGACGATCCCGAAGTGACCGACAAGCGTCAACTTGATATGCCCGAGATGTTGAGCATTATTCAGCAGTTGTTAGTTGCCGGAAACGAAACAACCACCAAGTCTTTGACTGAGATGGTTCGCTTGCTTGCCGAAAACCCCGAAGAGTGGGCAGCCTTGAAGGCTGATCCGTCACGAGCAGAAAAAGTGTTTGAAGAAACGCTTCGTTTGTCGACGCCAACCCAAGGTATGTGGAGAATCCTCACCAAGGATGCTGAACTTGGGGGAGTGCAACTTACCAAGGGTCAGCGCATCATCATTGTGTTTGCCTCGGCAAACCGTGATGAAGCGTTGTACGACAATCCCGATGATTTCATTCCGATGCGCGATCACCTGCGTGACAATTTGGCATTTGGTAAAGGTATTCACTTCTGCTTGGGTGCAAACCTTTCACGCCTTGAAGGCAAGGTTGCGGCTGAAGAGTTGTCGAAGCGCATCGACACCATCACGTTGTCTGAGTCGAACAAGTACCAGTACTTCCCGAGCTTCATGCTTCGTGGTTTGACTGATCTTGACATTGAGTTCACCGCCGCCAAAGGTGTGACCGCATGAGTCGCGATCTTGTTGGCAAGATTGCGGTTGTCACTGGTTCTAGTCGGGGTATTGGACGCGGCACTGCAATCGCTCTCGCTGAAAAAGGCGCAACGGTGTACATCACTGGTCGTTCGGCCGGCGATGGACCTCTCACGATTGACACCACCGTCAAGATGGTCAACGAAGCAGGCGGAAAAGGTATCGCCGTTCAAGTCGATCATGGAGATGACGCGCAGATCGCAGCGTTGTTCGCACGGGTCAAAGCTGAAGTCGGCAAGATCGACATCTTGGTGAACAACGTGTACAAGATTCCCGATCCGCCGGCCTGGGGCGGTGGCTTTTGGGACCACCCTGTGAGCATTTGGGATGATCAAGTGGGCATTGGTCTTCGTGCCCATTACATCGCTTCGTGGCACGCAGCGCCATTGTTGTTTGCTGCAGGCGTTGGTGGATCAATCATCAACGTGTCGTCGCCAGGTGGAAGTTCGTATCACTTCAGTTCTTCCTATGGTGCCGGTAAGGCCGGCCTTGATCGGCTCAGCGCCGACATGGCTCTTGAGTTGAAGCCCAAGGGCATCGCTTGTTGCTCGGTGTATCCAGGTTCGGTTGCGACTGAATTCATTCAGGCAGTATCGGGTGAACGCGGAACTGATCTCACAGCAGCACAAACGACACTCGGTGTTGGTCGCGCGATTGCCGCACTGGTGATTGCTCCCGATCTCATGGAACGCTCAGGAACGATTCAATGGATCGAAGATATCTCTGAGCAGTTTGATACACGTGACGAGAACGGCAACCGTGCGGTCAAGTACAAGACTCGCAAATAAGTTTTAAAACTCAAGTTGTAAGTGGTCGACGCCACGGATGGTGAGACGATCACGCCATGTGATGTCACCGACGGCTTTCATACTTGGGAATCGCGAAACGATTGATCCGACGGCAATCTCGGCTTCCAGTTTTGCAAGGCTTGCTCCGAGGCAATAGTGAATGCCGCCAGCAAACGCGAGATGTCGATTTGAATTTGTTCGGTCGAGTCGCAGGGTGTTGGGATCATCAAACATTGCAGGGTCATGATTGCCGGCGCCAAGCAGGGTGGTAACGATTGTTCCAGGTTCCACCACGAGTGGGCCGCTCAACGTTTGGTAGGTCACGGGCACGATAGGTACGCGGACAGTCTGTTGGACCGGTCCATCAAAGCGGAGAAGTTCATCAATGGCTCGGGTTGTAACGCTTGGAGTCTTGTTCCATAGCGATAATTGATCGGGAAATTTCAGAAGAGCATTGATCGAGTTGCCGATGAGGTTGACGGTGGTTTCGTGCCCAGCGATGTAGAGCAACACCACAAATGAGATCAATTCTTCAAGAGACAAAGTGTCGCCATCATCTTCAACGGCGAGAAGAGCTGAAAGTAAGTCGTCTCCAGGATGAGCGCGACGATCTTCAATCACTAAAAACAGATATGGAATCAATTGCGCGAAAGCTTCATCGGTCCGTGCTAGATCTTCCATTGTCGACGTTGGCTCAAGCGCCAAAGTGATCAACTGGCTCCAGTCGCGCATATCTTCAGCGCGATCAGTCGGCATGTTGAGTAAGTCTGAAATGACCTGAAAGGGGATGGGGAAAGCAAGGTCATCAACTAGTTCCATTCCGCCGCTTTTTGCGGCCCGGTCAAGGACATCGTCGACGAGCTGTTGAATACGTGGACGCAGACGATCGATGGCAGTTGGTGTGAAAGCCTTGCTGACTAGACGACGTAAGCGGGTGTGATCAGGAGGATCCAGATTGAGAATTGTCTTGGCACCAGAACGGTCTTGGCGCCGATTCCATTTCGCTTTTGCGAGTGGTTCAGTGGGTTCGTTCGCGGTCGCATCAATATCGCGACTGAAATCATTGCTCCGTAAGGTCCACGAGACATCCTCAAATCGCGTGAGAATGACATTTCCATAAGGCGTGACATGCACGGGTTCTTGTTCGCGTAGTGCATCGTAGAACGGATACGGGTTGGCGCGAAATGCTGGATTGAATGGATTGAAGACAGGCTTATTCATGTGATTGCTCAGTTTGCTTTCAGTGCTGTGGCTAATACGTCGATGATTTGATCAATTTGTGCGTCGCTGATGACGAATGATGGGCAGAAAGTATTGGCGTCAGTGCCGATAGCACGCGTGATCACTCCATGGTCCATCATGCGATCGCGAATGACAACAGGGTCGTTGTGGGGATGATGAGAAACCGCCCACACCGAACCGTCTCCGCGAATGGCCGCGACCATTCCATCGTCAGCAAGAGCTTGCAATCCAGTTGATAGACGCTTGCCAATATGAAGTGAGCGGTTGAGCATGTCTTCGCGCTCAAGGATTTCAATATTGGTCAGCGCAGCTGCGCACGCAGTCGGATGGCCAGAGTAAGTGAAACCAGTGCGCAAAAAGAATGCTGGATCGGCTTCGAGTGGTTGGCGAACAGCTGGTCCAACAAAGACGCCACCTAAGGGTTGGTAACCAGAGGTGACAGCTTTGGCGAACGTCACCATGTCAGGACGAACGTTGTATTTATGGGCCGCGAACCAAGTTCCTAATCTGCCAAAGCCACTGATGACTTCGTCATAGATGAGAAACGCGCCATGCTGATCGCATAGACGACGAACACTTTCGAGGTACCCCTCGGTCGGAGGGAAGACGCCACCGGCGCCCTGCAGCGGTTCAACGAGAACTGCAGCAATGGTGTCACCACGCTGCGACATGAGAGTGGCGAGCGCTTCAACGTCATCAGCGGGCACTTGAATGACATCGCCGACCAGTGGGCCGTAGCCCTCGCGATTGGGAGGAATTCCTTGGGCGCTGGTGCCGCCGTACGCAGTGCCGTGATAGCCACGCTGACGCGAAATGATGAGAGTTCTCTCGGGGTGGCCGGCTTGGACATGGGCAAGCCGAGACAACTTCATTGCGGTGTCGACCGATTCTGACCCAGATGACGTGAAGAACACGCGTGCATCGGGCATCGGACCGATCGAAACTAGTTTCTCGGCAAGTTGCTCGGCAGGTTCGTTGGTGAATGGGTCAAAAGTTGAGTAGCCAGCCAGGGTTCCGGCTTGGCGAGCAATCGATTCAGCCATATCGCTACGGCCATGTCCGACAGCGCAGTACCACAGGCTCGCCATGCCATCGATGTACTGGTTGCCTTGGTTGTCATAGACAACGGCACCCTGGCCACGTACGAGGGTGCGAAAGTCGGTTCGAGTTGGCTTGGCAAAGGGATGCAGAAATGCTGAAACCATGATCAGACCGTAGT
>JBIIMF010000055.1:0-8133 GCA_044338135.1 Ilumatobacteraceae bacterium
CGGTGACGACGGCGACGTCATCGGAAAGATCAAATAATCCACTCATGTTGATTCCCCCTACCGGACGAAACGGATCGCCCACATAAAAGTTACCAGTAGTAAGTAAGCCTGGGATAGGGGCAAATTCAGGAATTTTCGGCTCGGCACTTTTTTGGGGCAGACTGTCGCCATGTCATCTGTTGCGCCTCGCCGTCCAGGTCGACCCATTGGGGGTCAATTGGTCGTTGATCGTGACCATGTGCTTGATGCCGCCGAACGAGTCATCAAACGAGATGGTCCGGGCGCATCGCTTGAATCTGTCGCGGTCGAAGCCGGGGTAACGAAGCCGATTGTGTACGACCGGGTCGGTGGGCGAGCCGAACTGGCCGACGCCTTAGCCGAACGACTGTCCGACCGAATGCTTGAGGCGACTGAGGCCGCAATTGCCGGAGAAACGTTGAATCAGGCCAGTTTGAGCCGTCTGGTGCGAGCGAACCTGCTGTCTGTGGCCGAACATCGTGAACTTTTCTTGTATGTCACGGGTGGAAATACCGAACAAACCGCGATCGGACGCCTGTCGCTCGCCGAACGTTCGACCACGCCCTTGGCTAAAACCCTGGCGGTTTGGCGCAAAAGCCAAGGTCAGGACCCCAAAGTGGCCGACGCTTGGTCGTTCGCCATTGTCGGAATGTTGCAAATGATCTCGGTGTGGTGGATTACTCAACCCGATCGGGCCGTTGATGAAGTGGCCGCACAGATCAGTGATTTGATGTGGAACGGACTACAAGGCCCTCGCAAATAACTTACGGGGGGTAGATATGGCTTGACGGGCGTGTTACTGTCGTCACATATTGATCAACGAGTTAGTTCAGGGGAACGCAATGTCCAACCACGACAGTTATGAAGATCTCACCGAATGTGCTCTCACACCAGAGCTTGAACACAAGTTGGTGAACGCGCTTGGCGAGTGTGTCTTTATGTGGGTCAACAACAAGGGCGAGCCCTTTGGTGTGGTGATGTCGTATCTTCCCAAAGACGGCAAGTTGTGGTTAACCGCCGCTGAAACACGCAAGCGCATTCCGGCGTTACGTCGTAATCCGCGTTCATCAATCTGTATCAACAGCACGGGCTCAAGCCTTGGTGGTGGAAAGACCATTACCTATAAAGGTGACTGCTTAATTCGCGACGATCGTGCCACTAAAGATTGGTTCTATCCCGAGTTCGCTAATCGTTTACGTCCCGACAATCAGCAGGCCGCCGACGAATTCCGCAAGTTCCTTGATTCACCACATCGCGTGATCATGGAATTTATTCCCGATTACTCACTTAGTTTCGATGCCACATTGATGTGGGCTCGATCACCAGACGCAGTCAAGAAGTAATTAACTCTTATTCAGAATCAACCTTCACAATCAGGAGAATCAATATGTCAATGCTTGAAGAAATCCCGGCCCACCTTCAAGGTAATGGTCGTCCAACCCAAGAAGAGCTCACACTGACAGATCTGAAAGTTGTGGGAAATATTCCTACTGAGCTTGATGGTCGCTACCTGCGCAACGGTGCGAATCCGTTAACTGGTATGAGCGATCATCCTTTCTTTGGTGACGGAATGATTCACGGCCTGCGTCTGCAAGATGGCGCAGCCAAGTGGTATCGCAACCGTTACGTGCAAACACCGTTCATCAAGGATCCATCGATCAACATTCTTGATCCCTCTGTCACGATGGACATGACATGTTCGAAGGCCAACACCCATGTGGTTGGACATGCCGGACAGATTCTTGCGCTTGAAGAAGGACACTTCCCCTACGTTCTTGATGGCAATCTCAACACCATCGGTTCAACTGATTACAACGGTGTATTGAAGGGCGCATTTACTGCTCACCCGAAAATTTGTCCGACGACTGGCGAGATGTTGGCATTTGGTTACGCACCCCTTCCGCCGTACCTCACCTACTTCCGCGTATCGGCCGACGGCAAGATGGTGCAGCGCGAAGAAATCACCGTGACTGGTTCAACCATGATGCACGACTTCAACATCACCGAAAACTATGTGGTGTTCATGGACCTACCCGCAGTGTTCGATCTCAACTTGGCCATCGAAGGCAAAATGCCGATCACATGGAGCGATACCTATCCCGCACGTCTTGGTGTGATGCCACGTAACGGAAACGATTCACAAGTGAAGTGGTACGACATCAACCCGTGTTATGTCTTCCACCCAATGAACAGCTACGAAGAAGGCGACAAGATCATTCTTGATGTCGCTCGCTTTGAACACATCTGGAAAAAAGATGCGATGGACTTCCCGCCGCCCAACTTGTGGCGTTGGACGATCAACACCACAACGGGCAAAGTCACCGAAGAGCAGATCGACGATCGGGGAGCCGAATTCCCACGTGTGAACGATGCAGTCATTGGCAAGAAGCACCGTTATGGCTACGAAATGTCGATGGGCAACGCGGGCTTTGGTCAAGTCGATGAAGGTGCCATTTTGAAGTACGACCGTCAGGCCGGAACTTGTGCCGAAATCAAACTTGGCAAAGGTCGTACCTGTGGCGAAGTCGTGTTCGCTCCAGCCGAAAATGCAAAGACTGAAGACGATGGTTACTTGATGACATACATCTATGACCAACATAAGGACGCAAGTGAGTTCGTCATCGTGGACGCCAAGTCGATGAGTAGCGAATTCATTGCAACTGTTCAATTGCCACGAATCCCCTTTGGGTTCCACGGCAGTTGGGTACCGGCCACAGTGGCCAACTAAGTAAGCGCCGCAACCTGCGGCATACAACTGAGGGGGAAATATGACACGATCCATGAGTTTGGGGACTCCAGGATCACGGCGGCGCTCACGCGCACTCGCCGCGATCGTTGCTGGCGGTCTGTTCTTTGTTGCCTGTGGTGGCGACGACGGTGGTGGCTTGACAGAGACTGCTGCGCCAGAAGTGACTGAAGCACCAGGCACGTCAGAAGCACCAGGCACTTCAGATGCACCGAATACTGAAGATGGCCCGCCGACGGGTCCTGAAATGCTTGTCGGCATGGTGAACACCGAAGGTGGTGCGGGTGGACTTGACTTCCCCGACATTCGTCGATTCGTTGAAGCATCAATCGAATACACGAACGAGCATGGTGGTTTGGGCAATCGCCCGGTCAAGTTAGAAACTTGCGTTTCAAAGGGCAGTCCAGAGACTTCACAAGCGTGCGCGCAAGAACTTGTTGGTAAGGAAGTTGAGCTCATTATCTTGGGTCTCGACTTGTTCCCCGACTACAAGACTTACGATGCCGCCAAGATTCCAGTGATTGGTGTGTTGCCAATTCTTGCTCCGGACTACACCGCGAATGCTTTGTTCTTGACTGGTGGAAACGCCACGTCGCAGGCAGCTTCAGCAGCAATGGCCAAGGATTATTTCAAAGCAACTTCGGTTGGCATCATTCACGCTGACAACGCTGGAGCCAACTCAACTGCAGCCTCGCTTCAAGGCGCACTTGATGTTGCCGGTATCAAGTACGTGACGGTTAAGGGTGGCGACAATGAAACCGACGCAGGCTTCCAAGGCTTGATGCGTCAAGCAACAGAAGGCAACCCTGACGTCATTGTTTCGCTGTACTCCGATGCTGGCTGCATCGGAACCATGCGTGCCCGTGCATCGCTTGGAATCACGACACCAGTCATCACTACCAATATCTGTGCCGACAAAGACGTCATTGACGTCGTTGGCGATGATGCAACTGGTTGGTACTTCGCTGGTCTTCCCGAAGAGAAGGACACCCCACAGCGTGACTTGTTGAAGAAACTTCTTGCACCGGTCATGGGTATCAGCGAAGACGAAGTCACTGTGGCTGCACTTGGTCTTGGTGGACTTGGTTACACCATGTGGAACTCGCTCATCGACTACGGCAACAAGATGGTTGAAGAAGGCATTAAAATGACCGGGCAATCACTCTTCGATTATTTGAAGACTGCAGACGGACTATTCCTCTTTGGTGGAGAGACACCCATCAAGTGTGGATCAAATGCAAAGTATCCCGCTGTCTGTTCCTTCGTCTTCCCATTCGCCATGTACAAGGGTGATGGAGTCGTTGGACCAGTTGATGACCTCGAGGCCGTTACTGGCTCGGCGTTGCTCGACAGCAGTCCGTACCTTCCCTGATCAATAACTACCCAACCACTGCCGAGCACGAGAGAAGAAGAGGACATAAGACATGACTGACTATCTCTTCTATTTACTGCTCGGCAGTGGTGCGGGGGCCATCATCGCCGCCCTCGGTTTGGGAATGGTGATCACATACCAAGGATCCGGCGTTGTTAATTTCGCCGCCGGAGCCATGGCCATGTGGAGTACATACGTTTATGCCGAGTTGCGCAATGGCGCATATCCATTTCCCATTCCCGGGTTACCTGGTCGCTATCACTTCGGCGATGACGTTGGTTTTCGCTGGGCATTATTACTTGCTCTGCTGACAGCAGCAGCGATGGGTTTAATTGTTTATCTTCTTGTCTTCAAACCCTTAAGACAAGCGCCCGCATTAGCCAAGGTTGTGGCCAGTGTTGGTTTGATTATTGTTTTCATCACACTTGTTGAACGTCGTTTCCAAGATGTGACCGCCATGAGAGTGGCACCCATTCTTCCGCGTGAACCAGTCACCATTACTGGCGACCTCACAATTCCTCGTGATGGGTTATGGCTATTAGCCATTGTTGTAGTTCTCGCAGGGTTGCTGTGGATGGCCAGCAAGTTTCTGCGCATTGGCCTGGCAACTCGAGCATCGGCTGAAAACGAAAAGGGCGCAGTGCTGTTGGGTTACTCGCCAGATTTCTTAGCTGGACTTGGCTGGGTCATTTCATCAGTCGTCACAACATTGATTGCAATACTTGCGGCCCCTCAAGTGCAGTTGAATCCAACAATCTTCACGTTTGCCTTTTTGATTCCGGCATTAGGTTCAGCGCTGATCGGAAAGTTCCAGAATTACTGGCCCACGCTGATTACCGGTGTTCTGATTGGTATGGGTCAATCGATTTGTACCAAGTTGCAAAATGACATCAGTTGGTTTCCTGAATACGGCGCACGAGAAGGTATCCCATTCATCGTGATTATCGTGACGATGGTTCTGCTAGGCGAGCGACTTCCAGAGCGTGGCGCAGTGAGCAGTTGGAAGCTTCCATCAGTACCACCCGCTCGAATCACGCCGTTCTCTGTATTGGTTCCAACAGCCCTTGCGTTAGTTGGTCTATTCGCATTCGGCCCACTATGGCGTGCAGCATTGATGACAACAATCATCGCTTCGGTTCTTGCCCTTTCATTAGTTGTGTTGACTGGTTTTGGAGGGCAGACATCGCTCGCTCAAATGGCTTTTGCCGGAATAGCTGGATTCGCTCTGTCAAAACTAGCTATGCGGTACGACATTCCTTTCCCGATTGCTCCATTGATCGCTTCGTTTGGAGCAATGCTTTTTGGTTTAATGGTTGGTTTTCCTGCGCTCCGTGTCCGCGGGACAAACTTGGCGATCATTACTTTGGCGGGTGGTGTCACGATCGCTGAATTTGTTTTCAAGAACCCTGCAGTCATTGGGGATATTTCAACTGGTGGCGCAAAGATACCTAATCCGAAACTCGGATCTTGGGATTTCGGTTTGGTTTTCGGAGACAAAGTTTCTCGCCCAATATTTGGGGTCTTCTTAATCATTACCTTGGTGCTCTTGTGCGTTGCTGTTGCGAATATTCGCCGTGCTGGTTCTGGTCGAGTCATGTTGGCTGTTCGCGGAAATGAGAGAGCAGCGGCTGCAATTGGAATCAATGTCACTCGGGTCAAGATGACATTGTTTGCATTCTCGTCGTTCATCGCCGGTGTTGGCGGAACTCTGATTGCTTATCGGTTCGGTTCGGTGTCAGATCTTTCTTACGGGGTCATGGCGTCGTTGACTGCCTTGTCAGTTGCATACCTTGGTGGTATCACCAGCGTGAGCGGTGCAGTAACAGCTGGCATTACTGCTACTGCTGGAGTGGCGTTCTACGGAATGAGTCAAGTCATCGGCGGAATGGGCAGTTGGGAAGTGCTCATCGGTGGCGTTTTGTTGATCATTACGGCTATCACGAATCCTGAAGGAATTGCTGGTGGAATTCGACTTCAAGTGGCCGAAAAACGTCGTCAAAATGAAATGGCGAAACTAGAGAAAGCCGTAGCGGCATCACCCTAGTTGACTAAGGTTTGGCAATCATTTGAAGGTCAAGTGATGAATTGCCTGGAGGCTGAAGTGAAAAGGTTTGTCGGATTAGCGGTATCAGCAATTGCAATCGTGGGCTTGTCCTCCTGCGGCGACGATGATCCCAGTGGTTCTGAAGTCATTGCGCAAGCAATGATGGAGATTGGTGGCGAGCAAGGATTTGAAGTTGATGAGGATTGTCTCAACGAAATCTTGTCAGATTTGATTGATGATGATGTGAAGATTTTGACGGAGAACCTGGATGCAGTATTGAACGGAACTGTTGAATTGTTAGAGATAGGCGTCTCGGGCGAAGGCATAGCACTTATCGACCAAACACGTGAGTGTGTTAGAGATTTTGACGAGAGGCCAACTAGTGAAGGCAGTGCCAACACAACCACGCCCTGATAGTTGACCGTTTCGATCTATGTCGAAACACAACGAGCAGTAACTGAATCACCCGCTGTCTGCGAGACATATCTCGTTGATGGCGGGTGATTTTTTGCTGGAATGACTCGTTGTTGCCTCTGAAGAAAAGTGGTCAGACTTCAGTGACGACTGGTGATCCGGCCATCACCTTGAAGGTCTTCCAGGTTGAAACGGTTGAACTCTCTACTAGAGCATTATCAACGATTCGGTAATCGGCGGTCCACGAATCAGCGGTTACGGTGTGCAAAATGTAACCACGATGTTGTGCCTCGGCATCAATGATGTTGGTTAACGAGACAAAGAGGGCTTCGGTTGCTGCGTTGACGTTGCCACTTGATGAGATTGATGTTGAGACAAATTCAATACCTCGTGGAGTCTCTGGATCAGATGTGGTTGTCAGTTGGCCGACACCTGCAAGATGAATGTCGCCGGTGAGCACAATGAGATTTTTCGCCTGAGCCGTGTCAACGGCATCAAGGAGACGGTCGCGTGCGGGGGCATAACCGTCCCACTGGTCATAATTAAGGATCGCTGCGCCGAGTCTGATATCGGTCATGACGGTCTGGTTGGCGAGGACGGTCCATGTGGAATCACTCACCACGTTCTCGGCGACCCACGTTTCTTGTTGTGCGCCAAGCAGGGTTCGGTCGGGGAGCAATGCTTCTTCACAAGCAGGCGTGACTTGCAGAACAGCATCTCCACAGGCTTGATCGTCGCGATATTGACGACTATCAAGAACAAGCATGTTGACAAGTCCACCCCACTGCACCTGACGGTAAATGGTGAGGTTTTCGTCGACAGGAGGTTCAAGTCGAACCGGCATGTGTTCCCACCAAACTTGGTATGCCGTGGCCCGACGTTCTGCAAATCCAGCTGTATCAATGGGGTCTTGCGGATTTAAGTTGGCGTAATTGTTCTCCACCTCATGGTCATCCCAAGTAACGACCCACGGACAAACAGCGTGAGCGGCCTGCAAAAGAGGATCACTTTTGTACAGTGCATATCGATTGCGGTATGCGTTGATGTCAGTGATTTCTTCGCTGTTATGTAGACGAACCGTATCGTCGCCGAGAGTTCCGACACCACCTTCGTAGATGTAGTCGCCAAGGAAAACAACCAGATCCGGTGCCTGTTGCACCATGTCGTCATACGCGGTGTAAAAACCAGCGATGTAGTTCTGGCACGATGCCGTGGCAATGCGCACTGGCTCAACTGAATCAGCGGGTGCTGCTAGTCGAGTTTGACCAACAGGACTCGTGTAGTCGCCCACTTTGAATCGATATGAAACAAAACTCTGTTGAGCAGGGAGCGGAACATCCACGTGAATTGAATGGCCAAATCTTGTTTCGGCGGTCGCAACACCAGAGGCAATGATGTCGGTGAATTGATCAGTGCTCGAGACTTCCCAAAGCACATCAATATCTTCATCGGGCATGCCACCGCCGTTGAGGGCATCAATCGCTAGCCGTGTCCACAAGATCACCGACTCGGTTGTGGGGTCTCCTGATGCAACGCCAA
>JBIIMF010000056.1:0-7748 GCA_044338135.1 Ilumatobacteraceae bacterium
CACAGGTCGGGCACAACCCAGCGCAGTCAATACGACATAACGGGGCATCGGGAAGCTCGATCAGGACGGTTTCGCGGACCATCGGTGCTAAATCAATCTGATCGTTCTGGATTCCGAAGGCATCAGGATCGGTGACGACGAGCTGATAGAGCTCGTGGACCTCGATATCGAGAACCGAGCCCACGGGCTGCAAGCAACGACGACATTCACTATGAAACTCAGCCTCGATACGGCCGTTCACGACAATTCCGTCGGACAGGCTTTCGCATTGCACCTCAACGGTGATTTCGGTCCCCGGCACAAGGCGGGGATCATCAAGGTTGAGCGCCGCTGGCAATAGCGAAACCTCGACCTCTTTGGCCGTCCCGGGACGCCGCAGCATCTCGAGGGCATTGACCAAAAGTGGGTTTCTCACCGGCCGGATGTGTTGTCTTGGTCGAAGAAAATCGCCCCAGAGTCATCAGAGTATGACTCGACCACGGCGTCATCATTCAGCGACAGCGAACCCTCGTCTTGGCGTTCGCCGATCGACAAGCGACGGCGTCCAGTGGCCACTGTCTTGGACAGTTTGTCGAGCAAAATCTCAAAACTGGCCAAACGCTGGTCGAGGAAATCTTCCATTTCGTTCTTGACGCGACGGGCATCTTCGTCAGCGGTTTCGGCGATCTGACGAGCGCGCTGTT
The DNA here is from genome assembly GCA_044338135.1 of Ilumatobacteraceae bacterium. GTDB lineage: Bacteria > Actinomycetota > Acidimicrobiia > Acidimicrobiales > Ilumatobacteraceae > Casp-actino8. Next base: position 684 of record JBIIMF010000056.1, read on the forward strand.
CGGCGGCACGCACTACTTCGGCTCTCTGGACGAAACGTTCGGCCTGAACTTTGGCGGCTTCAATGACTTCATCGGCCTCACGGCGAGTACGCGCAATGAACTCATCGCGCTCTTTCATCATCCAGCGGGCTTGACGCAGTTCATCGGGCAAACGATGCAGGGCCTCTTCAAGAATCTCGATGATTTCATCACGGTCAATACGAGGAGTTGATGACAACGGCATGTTTGGCGCCGTCGCAATGATGTCGATGGCCCGACGCAGCAAAACGCCTGAATCGCCTATCTGCTCGTTGACACCGCGGTCGTACGAGCCGGTGTCGTCATCAAAGTCGTCGAAATCTGGTTTCATGATTTTCTTTCAGAACTGGGTCGGTGGTCTGCCGCAGGCTCTCCAAAGATACCTGCCAGAGCGACGGCGACTGGACCAGGGACCAAATGACCGACCTGGCCCTGATGCTGGGCGATGTCACGAATAAACCGGCTACTAATAAATGATTGTCCGTGATGACACGGTAAATAGACCGTACGCACGCCTGATACCGAGTAATTAGTGTGAGCCATCTGTTGCTCAACTTCGAAATCTCCGGGGGTACGCAGGCCTTTCACGATGAAATTCACCTGCTCGGCACGAGCCGCATCAACGGCCAAACCAGGGTGCGCCGCCACCTTGACCGTGGGCAAATGGGCGACACAGGCTCGGATGAGATCGACCCGACGGTCCAGATCGATCAAGCCACTCGGCTTTTGCGGGTTATGCATGACGGCAATGACTACAGATCCAAAGAGTTCAACTGACTGTTCAACGACGTCAAGGTGACCGTTATGAAACGGATCAAAACTGCCCGGATACAGAGCCGTGAGAGCTGATGAGGCGACCATCAGTACTTACGGTAGCGGTTTTAGTCGTCGGTGCGTTGCAAAAACGCCACCCAGGCTCGCCCGTATCGCCTTGACCTGATGACTCCCCAACCTTCAGGAGGTTGAATTTCGCGTCCGCTTTCAGTCATCACAACCCCACCTGGCGCCATGACGAGGTGAAGTGCTGTCAAGAGATCGGCCCAACGCTCAAAATCGTAAGGCGGATCTGCCAAGACCAAGTCAACGTTGCGGAGCGCGACAACATTTGTCATGACATCTCCAGAAAGCACTGTCGTGGTGTCTGTGAGTTGCAACGTCTTGATGTTGTGGCGAATGGAATCGAGTGCCTTACGGTCACGCTCGACAAAAGTGCACGACGACGCCCCACGCGACAACGCCTCAATGCCCAATGCCCCACTTCCAGCAAACAAATCGACGACCTTCGACCCAACAACTGCCCCAAGGCTCACCAACGAATTGAATGTGGCTTCTCGAGCACGGTCTGTCGTCGGACGAGTGGCTTCACCTTCAGGGGCAACGATCGGGCGACCTCGCAGGGTTCCAGCAACTACACGCATCTCTCCATATTACGGCAGACTGTTCAAGTGACTCCCGAGGCGGAAATCGTGTGCGTCGACTGTGGCGGTCGTTGCTATCTCACGTCATACCCACCCGAAGACGGCCGATGGTTTCCCGGCGACATCGTGACGTACAAATGTCGCGACTGTCTTGATCGCTGGGATTTGGTGCTACCCGAAGAGGACAACGACCTTGATAGGTGAATGTTGGCGACGCTGGAGGCGGACAGATCGCTCACTCACTGTTCTGACTTTTGGAGTGTTGCTCTATTTAGTTCGCATACTCGGTCCAGGTTGGAAAGAAGGATTTCCTTCTTTCTTCCCTGATTCATCTTCCTATCTGAAGGTGGCCAAACTCGGACCATTCAGCCCGTCATTCTGGTTTACCGAGCGACCGACCGGGGTGCCATTGGTGATGTGGGTCACCGCTTTCAACCCACGTGCCTTTGTTCTATTGCAAACCCTCATCTTTGCGATATCAATCGCGTTCTTGTGCCACACGATTCTGCACATCATGAAAGTGCGACCACTCGCTTGGTTGGCATGCGCAGCAATTGCCGCTATCGCGATTCAGCCACGCTTTGGTATTTGGAATCTCGAAGTGTTGAGCGAATCCCTCGGCATGTCACTTTCGGTGATCGCATTGACATGTTGGTTACGTGCATCACAAAACATGTCAGCAACACGAGTCTGGATTGCAACGATTGCGACCGTCGCCTGGATGTTGATACGTGACTCACATGGCATCCCAGCTCTAGTGCTCGTCCTGGCTTTAGTAGTTTTCGCGTGGCGCGAGAGCGATCAATCATTGCGCAGAACACTCATCAAGTGTGTTGGTGTTTTACTTCTTGCATTTTCGTACATATCGGTTGCCCAGGCAGTTAGTAACCGAAACCAGTATCCGCTGATGAACAATGTCGGACTACGGATATTGCCCGATCAAGCGATGACCAATCATTTTGTTGATCGCGGAATGCCAACTAATGAAACGCTAATTGGACGCGTTGGCCGCAATACATGGGATGACGGAGGAGTCTTTTTACAGTCTCCAGACCTCGCTGATTTCCGTACATGGGTCAATGGTTCGGGCCAAACCGATCAACTACTTTCACTGGTAATTGACGCTCCGTTCTGGCTTGACATCATGAACAAAGAACTACCCTCCGCGTTGGCTTACGACTTTCACGATTACGACCGTTTCGAAACTCTTGATCGTCTGCCCGCTCAAACCTTTGGCTTTGACTCACCGCGAACAACGACAGCCCTAAATTTGTGGCTCCTCACTGGAGCCATATCGATTGTCGGACTCCTATATCTCGCAAAGGCTCGCAAACTTGCCATTGTTTTGGTGGTCGCGTTAAGCGCGGCGCTTGTTGAACTGTATGCCTCCATCGCCGGCGACGCAGTAGAAGTTCAACGTCACCTCATCGGTCCATTCTTACGACTGTTCCTGATTCTGATTCTTGCGACAGCTTTTGCGATTGAAATGATTTACCTCGGTTCAAGGAAACGTCAGGCTCCATTGACAGTCGACGCGGAAACCAAAAAGCGACGGACTCGCTTCCCAGCCGCATTTGCACAATCTGCTTTGGCCATCATTGGGCTAGGTGCATTGATATCGAATGAACTACGTTCGCAAGACTTTGATCCGCAATACACCAAGACGATTATTGAACGCGCCGCCAAGTTCGGCGGAACGTACTACCAAAACGGAATTCACAATAAGGGTCCGCTTGAAACAGTGGTTTACGACTCCGCTCGAATCTTCACATCTCAAGGCAGCTATTGGTTTGGCATTTCGTTCTACGTCTTAGCGATCGCTTTCATTCTTTCACTCGCAGTCGCGGCGATTGCACGAATCGTCGGAGGTTCTAAAACCGTTGCGTTGAGTGCATCCGTGCTCGTGTTCTTGCATTTCAGCATTTCATCAAGCGACTACGCCGGAGTCATTTACAGCCGCAATATGACAACTTGCGTTCTCGCCGTTGTCTTCGCTGTTATGTGGTGGAAGCCCGCATGGTCGAGTGTCCGACGCAGTCAATGGACCTACGTCGCCTCGTTTGTTGTACTCGGGCTCGCCGTTCAAACTCTTTTGACAACAGTCTTTGCCGCAGTCGTACTCGGAATTGCCTTGCTCGCCCATCGCCGACAGGCACCTCATTTTGACCGACCAATTGCCGTTGCCATCGGAGCATTCACCTCAGCAATCTTGACGGCACCAGCCTGGTATTTACTTCGCGGTTCATTCAGTGAATTTTGGTCGGGCTGGTGGACTTACGCAGGCTTTATGAGTGCTGGCACCGGTCGTAGCTTCATGAATCAACTGGGGCTTGGTTGGAATCAATTCGTTGGGTATTACCAAGATCGCCCACTCATGTTGATCCTCATCATCGCTTTCATTTTTTCATCTTGGTATCACTGGAAATCACTGGCAAAGTTCCAGCAAATTATGCAAGTTTCACTCGTGCTGTGGTTCGTGTGTGGTTGGATCGAACTCGTATTAGGACAGCGTTACTCAAGCCACTATTTCTCAGTCTTAGCTGTTCCGAATGTGTTTATGGGTGCAATTTTGATGACGCAACTCGAAGTCCTCATTGCCAATCGCGAAGTCAACAGATCGCTAGACGACCGCCAAGACAGGCCGTGCAAGTTTGGACTACCGATAGCGACCGCCATCATCATTTTGTTCTCACAGTGTTCTGATCAGTTTTGGACTGGCGTCCAAAAGCTTGGAACCTTCACAACAATCGGTAATTACAACGAGGAACGAACCCAGTCACAGGGCGGAGAAGGTCGCACTACTCGCGCCATTATTGATCTGGTTTCACATGATGGCGATCCGTTACTCGCTTGGACGATGTATCCATGGACATACTTAGAACACGGCAGAGTGCCGGCAACAAGATTCAGTTGGAAGTCATTCATGTTGGGTGAAATCTACTTAGGGAAGACATCTCCAAATTATGTATTGCCCGATACTTGGGATTGGTTTGCCCAAGATGTGACACAGACTCAACCCCACGCGTACGTGAGACCCAAAGAAACAGTCTTGAACGAGCAGACCCCGTTTGCTCAGCACGTCGCCAACAACTTCATCCAGGTTTATGACGGCAACTCAATGGAAGTCAGTATCACGAAAGAAGATTGGGCAAAGATTCTCTCGTTTCCCTCAACTACTGCAGAATTTGAATCGGACGGGATATTCAAGGAGACAACACCATTTCTCTTGTCTGACAAGAACTGTGTTCGCATCGCTGGCACATTGAGTTCTGAGGACTCCAATGACGAAGCTGCAATCATTTTCAATCTCACTGATCCAACTCAGAGTTACGAAAACGTACATCTGTCACTTTCTTCAACCCGTTCGTCATCCTCAAGCGACAATGTTGAATTCGCCGCGAAAGATCTCAACGGCGACGTAGCGGCGCCCATTGAATTCTTGGTCGTTGTGGGCAAACGTTCTGCAGTACTCATTGTTGACGGTGAAGTTGTATCTGCCACCCGTCTTGGCGAACTGGCCCAAATATCGGTGGCTCGCAAATCGGGTCAACCGACTCTGAGCAATTTGCGTATTGATATGGCACCAATGCTGGACGGTTGCCCTAACTCTTGAACAAGAATTCTTCGTCTTCAGGACGAAGGAACATTGATAACTCTGCTCGAAGCTCGGGTTGCTTTGTCAAAGTGATGTCGGGGTCAACCATTTCGTAGGCCGCTTCGCGCGCCAACTCAACAAGTTCACGATCTCGACGTAGCGACGCCAACTTGAGATCGCTGCGGCCTTTTTGTTCTTTGTTCATCAATGTGCCTTCACCACGCAATTCGAGGTCAGCTTCGGCCAAGTAGAAGCCGTCATCTGATTCAACGAGCGCATCAATCCGCGGATTTGAGTCAGATATCAAACCCTCATCATTTTCTTTAATTGATGTCACGAGCCAACAGCGAGATGCGTGCACGCCGCGACCTACTCGACCGCGCAACTGATGCAGTTGGGCAATTCCGAATCGATCAGCGTCAAGTATCACCATGATCGTGGCGTTAGGAACGTCGACACCTACCTCAATCACAGTTGTCGCAACAAGCACATCGGTTTCACCGGTGCGAAAAGCCTCCATAACCGACTCTTTTTCGGCTGATGACATGCGGCCGTGAAGCAAAGCCAGACGAAGACCCTTCAATTCATCAAATGCCAAACGGGCGATTGTTTCTTCGGCTGATGCGACCTCGAGTTTTTCGCTCTCCTCGATGAGAGGGCACACGATGTATGCCTGTCGTCCAGCAGCAACTTCAGCACGAACGTCAGCCCACACTTCTGCTTCTTCATCTTCACCTAACGCGTGTTTGGTGACGATTGGTGTTCGCCCTGGTGGCTTTTGATCAAGAACACTCACATCAAGATCGCCATACACAGTCATAGCTGCAGTTCGCGGTATCGGAGTTGCAGTCATGACAAGCACGTCGGGCACTGCCCCGCCGTCTTCGCCCTTGTCACGCAAAGCTGCTCGCTGCTCAACGCCAAAGCGGTGTTGTTCGTCAACAACGACCACACCAAGGCTATGAAACTGCACCGACTCTTGAATGAGAGCATGCGTACCGATCGCGATATCGACGCTGCCGTCGGCGAGGCCTGCGAGCACATCACGTCGTCGCTCGGCCGTCACACTGCTCGTCAACAATTCGACGCGCACTTCTCGTTCACCAAACAAGTTGTCGCTCGCCGGGATGTGAAGACCCGCCAACAGTTTGCGAATGCCCACTGCGTGTTGTTCGGCCAACACTTCAGTAGGAGCCATCAGAGCGCCTTGATGCCCGCCTTGAACTGCGGCCAGCATGGCCGACACCGCGACAATCGTTTTGCCGGCGCCCACGTCACCCTGCAACAAGCGATGCATCGGATGCGGACTTGCCAGGTCGGCCTCAATTTCGGCGATTACTCGATGTTGTGCCTGCGTCAACTCATACGGCAGGTGTTGGTAAAAGCGCGCAACAAGCTGACCGTTCACTTTGTGCTGAATCCCGATTGAGTCTCGTTCGATCAGGCGCTTACGCATGACCAAGACCAGTTGCACGCGCAATAGTTCGTCAAATGCCAAACGTCGACGAGCCATTTCTTTTTCAGCAAAAGTTTCGGGGATATGGATTCCGAACAATGCGTCCTGACGATCTATCAACTTGTACTTCTTGCGCATCGCCTTCGACAGAGGATCACTAATTCCACGGGCGCGACAACGATTCAGCGTTTCATCGATTGACTTCAGAACAACCCATGAGGGCAGATCGATCTTTTCGCTTTGCGGATACACGGCAACAATGGGACGAGGACGTTCATCAGGATCTCCCAACACATCAACTGTTGGATTCGCCATTTGCTTCGTTCCGTTGAACGAACCGAGCCGCCCAAAGACCGCAACGTACGAACCAATCTTCAGTTGTCGTTCGCGCCAAGGTTGATTGAAAAACACGATCGACAATCGACCACTCTCGTCAGCAATCGTTGCGGTCACACGCGAAGGGCCGCGACGCGCACCCTTGGGCGGACTCGAGACCGAACGAACTTCGCCGATCACCAATGAATCTGTGCCTTCTATTGCTCCGGCGATCGTGGCTTCTTTTGTGCGGTCAATCCAAC
>JBIIMF010000058.1:0-7710 GCA_044338135.1 Ilumatobacteraceae bacterium
CAAACCTCAACGGCATCATGACCGATGACGGCACAGCTTGGGAGATGGGCTATGCCTACGCCCACAACAAGTACATCATTGGCCTCTTCACCGACTGGCGTGCGCGTTTTCCCAATGGCAACGAAGTCGTGAATCTCATGATGCAATGCAGCATCAACGTGCTGGTGCGTTCGCTTGACGACTTAGATCAAGCACTTCGTGACTATTTAGAAAAATCACATATCTAACTGTTCGCAATCCGCCGTTTACCTCACGGCAATCGCATATTTGTCATGGGTCGCCAGACTTTCACAGTGTCGGCGAAAATTCCGGAGCGCTTCATATTTATTTGGTCGGGACAATTCTTCGGCCTATCCAATCGACTAGCAATCGAAAGTGTTCTTCTCCATCATCCGTGGGCAACCATTGAAATCCATATTGAAGGGTCTGAACCCCTCACCCTTGACTTTCTGCTGACTCAACAATTGCCAAATGTGGAGATCCACTCGATTGATGTTGCCGAACTGCTTCATGCCTGTGACTCCGATCTTTCACGATCGTCGGACCTGTTAAGTGTTTGGAACCGGATACCTCGATCGGCACTTTCGGCTCGGAGCAACTTGCTTCGGTATGCCTTGCTCCACCTTCGTGGTGGGATCTACCTCGATTTCGATGTTCTGGTTCGTCGTCCCCTTGATGACATTTTAAATTCAAGCCATAGTCAGGTTGGCGCTGAGATGGTGTGGAAGCTCGACGAGAAGAGAGTTCAACAAGGCCTCGAAGTTTCTGACTGGGCACCAACAGCTCTTTGGGCCGTGAATTGGTGGATCAACAAGGAAATCTGCAGGCTCACCGGACGCTTTATGCCACCACGGCGCATGCAGAGCGTCGTTGACAAAGTGGTCTTAGGTCGAGCCTTGAACAACGCCGTTATTGCCTCACAGGCTCAATCAGAACTCACAACTGCTCTCTTGGAAAATGCTCAAGTAGTTAACCCTGCGGTTCGATTTTCGCTTGGTCCATCTCTGCTGACCTCAGTAGTGAAGCAGGAGCCGTACTTGGCACAAGTGCACGAACCCGATTCTTTCTACGCAGTTCCACCAGGGCAGAGTTACCGATTCTTTACTGAACGAAATTTGGAACTACCCGAAAAGTCGTATCTCATTCATTACGTGAGCAGTAATCATGGAGAACTTTTGAATTCTCTTACTCCAGAAATGCTCGTGGAGAATAGTTCTCAAGGAGTCTTTTGGAAGATGGCTACATCACTCCTCCGTTCGCCTTACGTTGACCTCAAGATGACTCATGCCGCGTAACGAATTAGTCACATGCGTTATGGTGACTCGCGACCGCGCACACTTAGCTCAACGAGCTATTCAGTGTTTTCTTGCGCAAACTTATGCACCTCGTGAATTACTTATCGTCAATGATGGCGATCATTCATACTGTGACGTGATCCCTGTTGAACTTCCTATTGATGTCACAATTACCGAATTACATCTAGAAACAGAAGAGAACAACACTCTGGGAGAGTTGCGAAATCTCGGTCTTGATACAGCACGTGGTGAATTCATTGCACAATGGGATGACGATGAGTGGTATCACCCCAATCGTCTCGCAATTCAAATTTCCTCAATAGAACAAAGCCAAAAGGCCGCATGCGCATTGAAATGGACGTTAATGCATATTGACTCCGAGGAGTTAGTAAACAATCCATTTCGTGCCGATGCTGGACTAGCAACTCCCGGGACCATTGTTCATCGACGAACTGACGCAAGATACCCTGCCCAGCGAAAAGGTGAGGACTCGGTTTTCATTCGCTCGGTCAAAGAAGATGGTGGACTCTGTGTTTTGGGCCAAAATTATTCACATCTATTTATTCGTTGCTTTCACGGTAGCAATACTTGGGACTTCGACCATTTCTTGAAGCGACTCCGGCGAACACCACGTGGACTGATGTCGCTGATGTTGCTCAAACTTCTACACAAACCGATAACTGGCCACTACGCTTTTGATCTTTCTAGTCCAGAGCAAGCTGCGATCAGCGAGTTTAAGTCCGACACTTTTGGTCTCTTGGTTCATGCAAACTGAATCTGCAAAGGACGTCACTCGTCAGACAGCATGGATCACCCTCGGACAAGGCGTACACACCGCTTCCCAAATACTTGTTGCGACATTTTTAGCTCGGTGGATGAGCAACTCTGATTGGTCGAAGATGGCCTATCTCATGTCAATTTATTTTGCGATGTTGGTCGTAGCAAATCTTGGGCTCCACCATGGGATGCCGTACTTCATCTCACATCTCAATCCATATGGCCAACGCCGAGTTGTCTTTCGCAGCATGACCGCACTTCTTGCGAGTGGTCTTGGGGTATCTGCCATTCTTTACTTCGCCGCTGGCACTCTGACCAAGCAGTGGGATGGTCTCACTGGTCTCGTCGCCCTCATGGGAATAGTGATAGCGGTTGAACTCCCGTCCACTATTTGCGCAATGGCGCTCGTTGCTATGAAGCATTCGCTGCTTTCGGCGATTTGGGAAGGCTCAATGGGTCTCGTCACCTTGATCACCGTCTTCGGCCTCTTTATACAAAACAAAGGACTGCGTGCAGCTTGTGTTGGTCTACTAATCGCCGGTGTCATTCGTTCAGTAACTGCTGTGATCGCACTTATGTGGGCAACTCAACAACGCAATGATCAAGATTCGTTGAATGACTCTGCATCTATTCCCCGCATTCGCGACCAAATCATGTTTGCACTTCCCCTTGGTGCGACCATCATCGTTTCTGTTCTGAATCGCAGCCTTGACAAATGGCTCGTCGCGGCATTGCATCCAGAAAGGCTCGGTGAATACGCAATCGCCGCCCAAGAGTTGCCCATCATCAATATTCTCCCGGTCGCAGGCGGTGCCGCCATCGCAGTTTCTCTCGTTCATCATCTCGCCCGGCACGAGCACCCACTTGCTCTGAAAGTTTGGATTGAACAATCAATCCGACTCACCTATGTCCTCGTACCCGCAGTTGCCGTACTCATCATCTGTAGCCCCGAAATCATTGAACTGATGTTTGGACGTGAATATCGCTCAGGTGCACCGATATTGGTGATTTTCACCGTGATTTTGCTGCACCGCGTTGCCGAATACGGCGTCGTTCTCAGGGCTGCTGGTCGAACTCGGGAATTACTCATTGCGTCACTAGTCCTGCTCGTTACCAATGCGATCGCAGCAAGTATCTTGATCCTCGTTTTCGGCCCTATCGGTGCTGCCATCGGTACGTTGATCGCGAATGTGGTCGCTTGGCTCTGGGTATTAAGGCGAGTCGCTGAGGTTCTCGAATCGTCAGTGACACAAGTCTTTCCTTGGAAAGAATGGGGCCAGCAAATAGCAATTGGCCTCCTGTGCGTTACGACTTGTGTATGCATTGAAGCATTGGTTGATCTCACCAATGTTCAATCCCTCGTTTGCAAAATCTCTGTTGTCTGCTTGATATTTGCTTGTTCGAAACCACAAGTGCGACGTTTGTTTACCCCCGTTTCGTATGTTTCTACTCGTGCGAGTAGCGATTGTCGCTGAGTCATTTCTCCCGTCAGTAAATGGAGTCACCAACTCTGTTTGCCAACTTGCTGACTACCTACATCGCAATGGTCACGAGGCAATCATTATTGCGCCTGGTCCGGGGGACGATTCATACAACTCCACCCCCGTTATTCGCGTGGCGGCTTGTTCAATGCCCTTTTACGATGACGTGCGCGTTGGGTTTAGCGGCACCACCGTCTATCGAACCCTGAGATCCTTTAAGCCCGATGTTGTTCATCTTGCGGCACCCCTTGTATTGGGTGGCACTGCTGGACGATCTGCGCGCCGGATGGGAATTCCGGTTGTCGCCATTTTCCAAACTGACATCGCGGGGTTCGCCCGTCGATATCACCTCGGAAAATTCGCTAAGCCAATCTGGGGAGCAATCAGAACAGCGCACGCTTCAGCCGACCTCACCTTGGCCCCCTCAACAATCACAAGTTGGCAATTACGCGAAAATGGCCTTGAAGACGTCGCTATTTGGCCTCGCGGGGTTGATGCCGACAGATTCCATCCTTCCAAGAGGGATATGGACCTCCATCACCAATGGGCTCCCCTAGGACAAACAGTCGTTGGTTACGTAGGTCGTCTGGCCCGTGAAAAAGAAGTTGAACGATTACAAGTATTGAGTGGGCGTCCCGGAATCAAATTGGTCATCGTCGGCGATGGACCACTTCGATCAACCTTAGAAAAGTCCATGCCAGATGCCACCTTCACTGGAGTGTTGCGGGGAGAAGAACTGGCTCGCGCTTTTGCAACGTTAGATGTGTTTGTTCACACTGGACTCAATGAAACCTTTTGTCAAGCCATTCAAGAGGCGCTTGCATCTGGCGTGCCGGTTGTTGGACCCGCTGCAGGTGGCCCACTTGACATCATCCAACATCGTCAAAATGGTTTGTTGTGGAGTCCTGAACATCCTGAAAGCTTGGCTGGTGCAGTACAGCAACTATCCGAAGACGTCCTGCTGCGTCGACTCTTGGCATCGCACGGTCGCAACTCGGTAGTCGGGCGCACTTGGTCGTCAGTGATGAATGACCTCGTCGACCACTATCAGGCAGTGATCGGAACAACTCCACTATTGCGACGGACCGCTTAGTGTCTGTGCCCTACTCCCCTATTTCTGATCGTCGAACCCTAGTGATCTCGGTGCACGACGTTGCTCCATCAACGTTTCAGTTGAGCAAACGAGCAGTTCGTCGCATGGAGCAGTTTGGCGCAACCTGTTCACTGCTTGTAGTACCTGGGCCTTGGAATGGCGCATCGCTTTCTGATTCACCCAAATTCATAGACTGGCTTCACGATTGTGAAGCGCGAGGCCATGAAATAGTTCAACACGGATATACCCATGAGAAGTTGTCGGCGCCCTCGTGGTCGCGTGTTCAATCTGCGATTCTGACCCGCGGATGTAATGAATTCCATTCACTTGGGTATTCAGAAGCGATTCGCCGTATGGAACTTGGTCTCAAGCAATTGATCAACTACGACTTTGCACCGACAGGATTCGTGCCTCCAGGATGGCTGGCGTCTGAGGGCACCGTTCAAGCAGCCAATGATTTAGGTTTCGCGTACCTCACTACTCGAACTCGTTTTCTTCATCTGGCAGCCAGGCAATCTCATACGATCCCCGCTTGGTCACACCGCCCTAACAGCACCCTGAGTTTTGCTGGTGCCCTGTGGTGGCAGATCGGAACTACTTCGCGCCTTCTGATGCCGAACTCTTTACGACTTGCGCTGCACCCCGGCGATGTCGCAGATAAGAAGTTGATGGATGTCAGTGAACGGTGCATCCGTCGTCTCTTAGATTTTGGATACGTCAGTCACACGTACCAAGACCTCATTGGGCCAAAGGTTCTTCAGGCGTGCTGATTGTTCAAATCGCCAATTTGGTTCATCAAACATCGGGTGGTCTCTCCCGCACGATGACTGAACTACGCAATGAGTACGTCGCTCTCGGTCATCAAGTTGTTGTCATAACTCCAAGCAATCATTTCTCCGATCGCACCGATGAATCTGGAGTGCGAGAAATACATGTACGGGCGGCAAAAGTTCCTGGCTGGGGTGGATATCGCCTGATGTCTCGGCGTCGACAACTAAAAAAGCTACTGACACAAATTGTTCCCGATGTCATCGAGATCCATGACCAAACCACTCTGTGGTGGTTGGGCACTTTCGCCCGCAAAATAGGCGCTCAAAGTTTTGTCTTCTCACATGAATCTCTTTCACAGTTGCTCGCTAGTCATCTGAAAAATTCTTGGCTAGCGAATCGTCTTGCCGACAACCATCACAAGAGAATCGCACGTGGCACTCGTCATTTCATCTGCGCGTCACAATTTGCCGCACGTGAGTTGCACCGAATCGGAGTTGAGCCCATTCAGATTTCACTTGGTGTCGATCACGAACAATTTGGATCAGATCAAGAAATAGGAAACGCCGCCGATCAATTGCACACTCGTCAACACACTGTCGCTCTTGTTGGCCGACTCTCCCCCGAGAAGAACCCCAATGTCGCTATAGAAGCGATGCGAAAGATTTGTCAACAGCGCGACGACCTTCAGTTAGTTGTGATTGGTGATGGACCAATGAAGAAGAATCTCATCAAACAATCTGTTGGCCTCCCCATCACATTTTTGGGACATGTCGCCGATCGGGAATACATTGCATCAGTTCTTCGAATGTCATTTTGCACTCTGAATTTGGGCGACCGCGAAACTTTCAGCCTGTCAACGTTGGAGTCATTGGCAGCAGGAACCCCAGCAATTGTTGCTAAGTCTGGCGCCTCACGCGAAATTCTCGCATCCGGATGTGGAGTATCAACTTCCTTAACGCCAATTTGCATTGCTGAGGCAATCGAGTCGATGCTGCTGAACGATAAATCTGTGGTGCAAGAAATGTGCCAAACACGGGCTAGTCAGTTCACGTGGGAAAACACGGCTCAGACGTTGCTACTCAACTACCAGGTTGTTCCGCCAGCACCAATTGAAAAGATCTTGAACAACACCTTTGAATTTGGCCAAGTGGCATGAAACTACGTTCACTACTTCCAGGGGATGATGCAGAAATCAAGAACATTTTCATGGAGACCATCGTGATGGGTCAGCCATTGAACTTTAGGATTCGATTTCAAGATGATTTCGCTCACGTCAGTTTGGGTTGGTATCTCATCTACGCCCGTGAACTTTGCCGTTGTCTCGTTACTGACGATGGACAAATTGTTGGATATGTGTTGATTTGTGCCGACGAAAAGAAGTTCAACCGCTGGATGTACAAGCAAACAATCCGATTAATGGTCAAAAGTATCGCCGTCGCGCCAATCGGTTTACTAAGCGGCGGAACATGGGGCCTGTATTGGCGCCGAGTTGCCGATGGGGCAAAACTACGTCGGCAGGAACTTCCAGCAAATTTCGACATGCATGCGCATGTCAACATGCGCAGTCATGCACGGTTTGGAGCAGGTGGTCTACAGAGTTTGCGTTATGTTGATGAACAAGCGGCAATTCTCGGATTCGCTGGTTGGTATGCCGATATCAATTCAAAATCAGGGCGTCGATCAGCAAGTCTCGAACGACTAGGTGGACAAATCATTCAACGTTCCTACAACCGCACACTGTCATGGCTTGCTGGTGAATCAATTGAACGGCTTCGCGTTGTGCGTCAAGCCGCTCTGACAGAAATGAAATCAGCGGCCTGAGCCGTTTAGACGCCAGTACCAATCGGACACGACACGCCGGTTCCGCCAATACCGCAGTAGCCGTTTGGATTCTTCGCTAAGTACTGCTGGTGATATGGCTCGCCGTAATACCACTCGCCCATCGGCGCAATCTCGGTTGTGATTGCGCCATAACCCGAGGCATTGAGCTTCTCTTGAAATAAGTCGTGCGACGAACGAGCAGCAGTCATCTGGGCCTCGTTGGTTGTATAAATCGCACTGCGATATTGCGAACCCATGTCATTGCCCTGACGCATGCCTTGAGTGGGATCGTGATTCTCCCAAAAGACTTTCAAGAGTGATTCATACGAAATGACTTTGGGATCAAAGATCACAAAGAACACTTCGGCGTGCCCGGTGAGACCAGAGCAGTTTTCTTCGTACGTGCAATTCGGTGTGTATCCCCCGGCGTATCCCACAGCGGTTGAGTAGACACCTGGAAGTACCCAGAACA
>JBIIMF010000059.1:0-7689 GCA_044338135.1 Ilumatobacteraceae bacterium
CGGCGTGCTGTCACCCCAATCGATCGACACGTTCACATCACCAAAAAGACCCAACTCAAAATCGTACGTCGTCAAGTTCGACACTGAACCCGAAGAAGCCATAGATCCAATAGAGGCTCCACCAACCCCCGACTGCATCGGAATACTGATCTGCAAAACCAGATTCGGATCAACCGGAACAAGCGTCGTTGTCGTCGTCGGAGCAACCGTCGTTGTCGGTGCAGTCACTTCAGGAACAGTTGTCGTCACCGTTGAACTGTCACAAGAAGTCGAAGATGCCTGTGTCGTCGCTGCCCCGATTCCTAAAAGAAGTAGCGGAACTACCGCGACGATCGACACTCGACCAGCAGAAGCACGCACCCACCGAGCAACAACGACACCAAGAACCAACAGAAAAGCCGCGGCGACAGCAACGCCAGTCGCTCCACCGGTCACCGGCAACGAACACACCTCAACAGCAAACATGATTCCTCCCGAAAGGCCACAGACAAAATCCACGAGCAAATTATCAGAAAGAAATAAAAAAATATAGAACCCTAGAACAAAAAATGGGCATTTTTATAGAAAATTCATGTCCCATCAAAAAGCTGTTTCCGCAAGAAATCCAACGACGAAATTACCGACATTTGGCGCATCTGGTCCCGCTGGCCAGGCATGCGAAGAGTCGTCGAAACAGTTGAACGGCCATTCATCGCCACGGCAATACACAACGTGCCAACCGGCTGACCATCTTGCTCGGCTGGGCCAGCAACGCCGGTCAACGACAGAGCAACATCGGCACCAAGGACACGACGAGCACCTTCGGCCATCGCAATCGCGGCCGCTTCACTTACAACTGGTCCACGAGGAACATCAAGCAGATCAAACTTGACCTCGCTTGCATACGACACCACGCTCCCCCGCAGCACGTCGCTTGCACCGGGAATCGCCGTCAAACGTCCCGACACCAAACCACCTGTCACCGACTCGGCGAGACCAAGGGTGAGGCCTTGTTCGCGCAACAGATTCAGCACAACAGTTTCCATGTTGTCGGCATCAAACCCAAAGACAACGTCACCGACAATTTCAAGAACCTTCGCTTGCCATTCGTCAAGAACTGCGTGAGCTTGTTGGCTGTCGGCACCTTTGGCAGTGAGTCGAACCTTGATGCCCTCCCAACCACTTGCCAGAAATGCCAGCGTCGGATTACCAATTTCTTCAAGTTGGGCGATGATCGGATTTAAGCGCTCGTTCAAGCCGCTTTCACTTTCTCCCCATGTGCGAATGACTCGACTGGCAATCACGCTGGTGTCGCCACTTCGTGCACGCAGATCGGGCAAGATCGCGCGCTCCATCATGTCTTGCATTTCGTGCGGCACACCCGGCACGGCGTAAATCACTTTGTCGCCAACAGGGCACAACAATCCGGGCGCAGTGCCGCGAGTTTGGTGAATCACTGTGGCCCCAACGGGAACCATCGCCTGTTGCAGATTGTTGTCGGCCATGCGTCGACCACGAGATTCAAAGATGTTGCGAATGACTTGTGCAATATCGTCGTGCATGACTAGATCAACGCCCATGACTTCGGCAATGGCCTCACGCGTGAGGTCATCATGAGTTGGTCCCAGACCGCCGCACATAATGACAGCGTCAGCTTCAACCAAAGCCGAGCGAACCACGTCAACAATTCGCTGATGATTGTCCCCCACTTTGACCTGCAACAGCGAGTCAATTCCGTTCGCAGCCAACTGTTCGCCAATCCACGACGAATTGGTGTCAACAATCTGACCAAGCAGTAATTCGGTTCCGACGGCAACAACCGAACAGCGCATCTCAGGCCATCAAATTAGGAGTCGTCTTACGCAACTTTTGCGCACGCCACAAATATTGCAAACCACTGACGGTTGTGAAGGCAACCGCAATCCACAAGAGCCATAGCCAGATCCATGTGGCTTTATCAGCAGTCAGTGGGATGATGGCGAACCCGACGCTCAGTTGTTGGAACAGCGTTTTCCACTTGGCTAATTGACTCGCGGGCACGCTGATTCCTTTTGCGCCGACCAATACGCGATACATGCTGATCGCTACTTCGCGAGCGGCGATGATCAACACCGGTAAAGCCCAGTAAACATCGCGGCTAACCAACGTAAACATCGCACCTAACACCAAAACTTTGTCGGCTAGCGGATCGAGGAATGCCCCAGATCGCGTTGCGCCGTGACGCCTCGCCAAGTAGCCATCTATTCCGTCGCTTGAGCACAGCACGAACCACAAGACGAACGCGACCCACGAGCCCCCCGGGTAATCAGGAATCACCACAAACATCAAAGGCGAAACAAGAATCCGTCCGACAGTGACGGCATTGGCCCACGTCGCTATGGCATTAGGGTCAACCGGCACCCTGTAAGCCTGCCACACCGAGCCCTCGATCAACGATATTTCGTTTGTGTGACTATTCAGCGACGAGATCTGGACCCATAGCCGAGGTCACGGTGACGTCATAAAACTGACCGACTGTGAGCGAGCCTGGAACCTCAATAATGCCGTCAATTTCGGGGGCTTCGCGATGACTACGAGCCACACCTTCTTCGTCAACGAGAACGTTCATCGTTCGCCCCACCAAATCATCGCGACGGCGTGACGTGATGCCATCTTGCATTTCGCTGAGTTCTGATAAACGCTCGCGCATCAGACCTTGATCGACTTGACCATCAAGGTCTTTGGCGTACGTGCCGTCTTCGGGCGAATAGGCAAAGAATCCACACCAGTCGAGTTGAGCCTTTTCAACGAAATCCAACAACTGGTCGTGATCTTCTTCGGTTTCACCGGGATACCCCACAATGAAATTGCTCCGGAACGCGGCATCGGGTTCACGACGACGAATATCGGCAATGCGATCTAAGAAACGTTGACCGTCTCCCCAACGTCGCATACGCCGCAACAAGGGCTTGCTCACGTGCTGCAACGACAAGTCGAAATACGGCACACCCGAATCGCAGATGGCATCAATCAGGTCGTCACTTAAGTCGCTCGGATAGAGATACAACAAGCGAGTCCGATCAACCATTGCCGACACTTGGCGCACCAGCGGAACAATGCTGCCGGCACCTAATTCGTCGGGACGATCTTTTCCGTAACTCGCTAAGTCTTGAGCGATCAGGACAATTTCGCGAGCCTGTAGTTGTTCAACTTCATCAAGGATTGATCGCACATCACGACTACGTTGCGGACCACGGAACGAAGGAATCGCACAAAAGCCACACGTGCGATCGCAGCCTTCAGCAATTTTGATGTACGCCCAAGGTGACGAACTCTTGGGGCGAGGCAAGTTCAAGAGATCGAGGGTTGGCACTGGCGCCGAACCGACCGGAATCAGTTTCTTCGGAGCAGGTGTATGAACTGGAATTCCGAACCCGGCGACCAAGTCAACTTCGGGCAATTCATCAGCGAGTTCTTGTCCGTAACGTTCGGCCATACAGCCAGTCACGACCAAGCGTGACGACTTCTTGCGTTGCTCATCAAGTGAAAGGATCGTGTCAATCGACTCGCGACGGGCTTCATCAATGAACGCACAGGTGTTCACGACGACCAAGTCGGCGTCTTCAGCCGAGTCGGTTGCTTGCATACCATCGGCCAACAAAGTGCCGATCAATTTGTCAGAGTCAACCTGATTTTTGGGACAACCAAGAGTTTCTACGTAGAAGCGCTTTCCTTGATTCGTCACGATCTCCGAGGCTACCTGCTCAGGTTCTCGTCAAGCCGAATAGGCCAACTTGAGCCCACCGTAGGTCCACTTGGTCTTCATCAATCGGCCCGTTCCAGACAAAGTGATATAGGCCGTGTCGCTTCCGTCGGCCGCAAAGCAGATATTGGTTGTCAACATGTCGCCAGTCGCAACATGCTCAAGAATCTCACCCGAAGGTGAAATGACAGTGATACCACCATTCACGAGCGTCGCTACACAGACATTGCCCGATCCGTCAACCCCGAGCGAGTCGAGCAATTGATAACCAGGAAGTCCGTACAAAACGACGCTTGAATCTCCGGGCATCGAGGGCGCAAGCACACCGGGCTCGACGATGTCACGTTGGAACACGCGACCGGTATGAGTCTCGGCCCAATAGATCTTCATGCCATCAGGCGACAACCCAATCCCATTCGGACCTTCAACGGGGAATTCGATCTCACGAATCGACGAACCATCGGCCTTGGCGTAATAGATCGCCGTGAAATCAGAGGTGCGCGCCTCGAGGTCGCGAATACCGTGATCAGTGAAATAGAAACCACCATTGTTGTCAAACACCAAGTCGTTTGGCGCCCGAAGCGGACGTCCATCACATTCGGTGTACAAATCGGTCACGACACCTGTTGTGATGTCGACGCGCTGGATACGCCCACCGCTGTACTTTGACTTGTCAAACGGTCCGGGGAAACACAATCCACCAAAGTCGATTTCCGTAAAGCAACCACCGTTATTACACAAGTACAAAGCACCGTCGGGACCAATGGCCGCGCCGTTTGGTCCACCCTTAATTTCGGCGACTGTTTCTTTTGAACCATCAGGGTGCACACGAGTAATTCGCGGACCGAACATTTCAACCAAGATCACACTGCCATCGCGCATTGCGATGGGACCTTCGGGAAACTTCAAACCAGATGCGACTTCAATGAGTTCCATGACACTCCCCCGTTCATGCCCAACTAGGCCTTGATGAGTTCATGCTAATCAACGGACTCAGAGCCCACTAATACGGAGACTAAAGCGCTTCGAACTCTTCGACTGTCATCAGTACTTCGCGGGCTTTGCTGCCAATACTCGGTCCGACGATGCCATTTTGTTCGAGTAAGTCCATCAATCGGCCGGCTCGAGCGAAACCCACACCGAGCTTGCGCTGCAACATTGATGTCGAGCCCATCTGACTTCGCACAACTAATTCCATGGCCCGCTTCAGTAGCGCTTCATCGCTGTCGTCATTGCCAACACCGTCGGTAATTGAATGCCCGCCAGCGTTGCTTGACGGGGCTTCTTCGCCTTCAACGCCACTGACGTACTGCACTGTCGGGGCTTGATCGCGCCAGAACGCAACTACTTTGCGGACTTCTTCTTCATCTACCCAGCAACCTTGAATTCGTTGAGCCACCGACGAGTTTCCTGGCAACAACAACATGTCGCCTTTACCGACTAACTTCTCGGCACCGATCTGATCGAGGATGACTCGACTATCCATCTGTGACGACACAGCGAATGCTGCGCGGGCAGGAACGTTCGCCTTAATGACACCCGTGATGACGTTCACCGAAGGACGCTGCGTCGCAACGATGAGGTGAATACCGACGGCACGTGCTTTCTGGGCAATACGCGTAATACTTTCTTCAACATCGCGCGCCGCAACCATCATCAGGTCGTTTAACTCGTCAACCACAACCACGATGTAGTGCATACGTTCAAACTCGCGTTCAGAACCGATCTCGGCCTTGATCTCGCCTCGGTCAAAAGCCGCGTTAAAACCAGTGATATCGCGATAGCCCATTTCGAAAAGCAAGTCATAACGCTTTTCCATTTCTTTCACAGCCCACGCCAAAGCATTTGCTGCCTTCTTGGGGTTCGTCACTGGCTGGGTGAGCAAATGCGGCAGACGCGCGTATTGACCCATTTCAACTTGCTTCGGGTCAATCAAAATCAGTTTCACCTGATCGGGAGTTGCCCGCATCAAAATTGACGTGATGATGCAGTTGATTCCACTTGACTTGCCAGCACCCGTTGCTCCGGCAATGAGCAAGTGCGGTGTCGTTGCCAAGTTCAAGAAAACCGAACGCCCCGCAATGTCTTTACCCATGGCTACATCAAGTGGATGATTCGCAACTTTCGCTTCATTTGAAGCCATGAGGTCACCGAGTGAAACCAGTTGACGTGTCTTATTAGGAACCTCAATACCAATTGCCGACTTGCCAGGAATCGGCGCCAAAATTCGCACATCAGTAGCTGCCATCGCGTACGCAATGTCTTTTTGCAGACTGGTCACGCGTGCAACCTTGACACCTGATCCAAGTTCAAGTTCAAAGCGCGTGACGGTTGGACCGACTGTCTTATCGACCAAACGAACGTCTACACCATGTGCCTGTAGCGCTTCTTCTAAATCTCTTCCGCGCTGATCAACCTCGGCCTGATCGATGGCTTGCTTACTACTACGCACCAGGTAAGAAGCCGGTGGCAATTTCCATGAGCCCTTCTTAGGCGCTGGACCAGTATCTAGTTGTCCTTGAGTGTGAGGTTCATCAACGACAACTTCTGGGGCCGGCTTCTTGCGTTCTGGCTTGGGGGCTTCGGGTTCTTCTTCGACCACCTCGGGAACACGTCGATCTTCGGGTTCAACAACGAACATGGGTGGCGTCGGATCGGCCTCGTTGTCGTAGATCTCTTCATCACTTTGATCATCTTGTTTTTCAGACGACAATGTGCTCAAGTTCTCTGCAGCCGATCGCATGCGCGACGACGCACCTCCAAAAATCTTGACTGAGAATTCGCCAACTTTGGTCGCGGCATCTTTCAGGCTCAGCGAAGTGATGAGCAAACTGCAACCAAGACCAATCGCAACCAAAATCAGAACTGTGGCGATTGAGCCCAGTGCCGAGCCAAGAGTTTGTCCGAGCAAAGCACCGAACCAGCCGCCCGCTCCTCCGAGTGCATCAACACCCGTAAAAGCATCAGGACCTTTGGTGACGTGCAGGATTCCCAAAATGGCGAGAACGACACCGCCCCATCCGAGGGCGAGCTTCATCCGATTCGGAGCCTCGTCAGCGCGAAGATGGGCGATGCCAATGGCGACAAAAATCGGCGGCAAGGCGTAACGACCAAGACCCAACAGGCAACCCAAGGCGGTATCTGTTCCACGACCTACCGGTCCCGCCAAACGCAGATAGACCGCGAGTCCCACGATGATGCCAAGCAAGATAAACGCGATAGCCGAGAACTCGCTTTGGCGTCCCTCAATGGCTTGACGTACTTCGCCCGACCGCGGTTCACGCTTCGTTGGCTTGCTGACTTCAGCTTCTGAAGCAGATTTTGTACGTGATGCAGGCTTTTTACCTGCGGGTTTCTTAGCGGCCATCACCCCGAACGCTAGCAATGGGGCGCGCATGCGTTCGGGCATACCCCTGAATTACTCACACCGAATATGAGCTAAAACGATTATTCGGCGTCAGTTCCGACGATTTCGCCTCGGTTCGTCAACACAACCGACATCTGTCCGCCTTGAGTCGATTGCATCAGCAATCGATATTGAACTGTCCCAGATGAGTCCTGAGCCGTTCCCGCCGCGGTCAACACGAACATCTGTGGCGTTGAATCTGGCAATTCATTCAAAACTTTGATCAAAATCGTGGCTGGGTCGTAATCGAGCGCCGATCGCCTAAATGTCGGTCCATTGGCTCCGACAGCATCGGGAGCAGTCTCTAATCCATCTTTTTGGGTGAACACATAACGCACGACCGCGTCGGGCAGACCGTCGGCATTGGGCTTTCCGTCGAGATCGGTCGCCGCAAAAATATTGATGAGTTCAGTCGTCGCATTGATCTCAAAGAAGCTCAAGTCGCTTCCAGCTTCTTGTTCAACTGCATCGAGTGCTTCATCAATCAGATCAAGGCGTAAGCCTGCGGTATCTGATGAGGCAGAACTGTCTCCACATGATGAACCAATGAACAACACGCTCG
>JBIIMF010000013.1:0-24824 GCA_044338135.1 Ilumatobacteraceae bacterium
GGTCAATCGGCGGTGGCAAGTGGACGACAGGTCGTGCCACTGCCGAAGAGATGGTCGATGAGCTGTTGAAGAATGAGTTAAAGATGGTTCGATCGCGAACTTTTGATTCTCGAAGTTCTGCTGCAGGCGGTGCCTTTGCGTGGGCTGAGGATGCTGAACCATTTATCACGGATGCGGCGATGGCGATGAACGAACATGGAATTCCCGTGCATTTGGGTGAGCACATTGCTCGCTTGTATGGCACCGAATGGGTTCGTATTGATGCCATCGTTCAACAAAATCCAGAATTCGCCCGTCAGTTGTCTCCGCAGTGCAACGACATCGAGGCCCAGATTGTCTTCGCCGTCACCGAAGAAGGTGCGCGCACACTGTCGGACATTGTCGATCGTCGTTTGGTGATCGGCACTATCGGTTCTGTCAGTCACGAAGTGCTGGAGCGCGTTGCTTCGATTGCGGGACCCCTTTTGGGTTGGGATCAATCGGCGATTCACGATGCGACCCGCCATGAGTTCGATCGACGGACCGTGATCGCGACGCATTGGCGGACGCCAGTTGGTGGTTCTTCTCAGTAGTTGTATTCCTGGGAAATCGAGGATGAGGTGAAGTCGTGGAGCAATGGCGTCCCGAACCCCCGATTGAAAAAGAACGAGCAACTTCAGTTACGGCTAACTTCAAGTTGCAAGCGCGATCATTCGTGTCGTATATCGTCAAGA
The DNA here is from genome assembly GCA_044338135.1 of Ilumatobacteraceae bacterium. Classification (GTDB taxonomy): domain Bacteria; phylum Actinomycetota; class Acidimicrobiia; order Acidimicrobiales; family Ilumatobacteraceae; genus Casp-actino8. Next base: position 714 of record JBIIMF010000013.1, read on the forward strand.
CCGGAACTTGGTTCGGTTGGGGTCGACTCATCACCACGTGTGTTTGTGTTCCTCTTGTTGGATTCGGCGCATTCTTTCTGATACGAACGCCGGCGCCGCCAGTTGAGGCGTCCCTGACATATGCGTCAACGGTTGTGAGTACAGAGCCTCGCGAGAACAATCAAGTCCCGACAACAGTTGCGACCGTTGCGATCCATGTAGCGGGCAATGTGCTGAAGCCAGGTGTGTATGAAATGCCGGCGGATTCACGCGTTGTCGATGCAATTCGTATTGCCGGGGGAGCGAATGCAATTGCTGATCTCAATGCGATCAACTTGGCCAATCGATTGAACGATGCTCAGCAGGTGTACGTGCCTGCTGTTGGTGAGCAAGTGCCAACAAGTGCCAATGGTCAAGGTGAGGGCGGTGACGGAGCAGGAAATGCCACAAATTCGGTCAAGTATCCGATCAATATCAATACCGCCGATGTGGCTTTGCTCGATGAGCTTCCTGGTGTTGGTCCTTCAACTGCCCAAGCAATTGTGACGTACCGAGATCAAAATGGTCCGTTCGCGAGCGTGAATGGACTCGAAGACGTCCCAGGAATCGGACCAGCAAAAGTTGCGGCAATTCAACGTCTGGTGACGACGTGAGAAAAACTCAGATCGAAAAAGGGTTGATGCCGAGAGCAATGGCGGCGACACCAAGTCCAAACATTGCGCCGACCCAGACTCCGATACTTAAGCGAGTCCATTCGCGACGCCACTCGGGCCAACTCGAAATAGTTCGATTCGTCGAACGTTGCGCGGCAAGGTGGCCAACGAATGCCCAAAGTGCTGCACTAGAAACAATCGCTAATAACCAACGCACTGTGCCGCCCATAACTGGTACGCCAAACAGCGGCAATGTCGGAATAGCGATGATCGCCAAAATGAAACCAGGCACTCCGCGAATCGCACTGGTCGATCCGAAAAGCAGCGCGGCAGAAAAAAGTCCGATCACAGCTGCTATTGCCACCGCGAGGTATGGGCCAAAAGCACGGATGAGCAAGCGGTGATAGATGACGCCGTCGGGAACAACCCCGTCACGATCGTGTCGACCAGCAAGAGCAATATTCAGACGCAGACTCACAACCATCAACAGTACGACTATTGGGGGTCCCAAAACCTGCATTACCTGTTGATCGTGCTGACGTTAATCGTCATGATGTCGGTCTGGTTTGGCGAAGGTTTGAACTCTCGGCCACGAGCAGGTGCGGTTTGCGTACTTTTTGTCGCGGCACTATTTGTTTTGCGATCTCTCAAAGTCGGGCTATTGGCCATCATGCTCGTGTGCTTATTGGGTAGTAGTGCGATGTGGCGAAGTCATAGTGAATGGGCGGCGGTTCACGAAGTTCGTACGGGTTCGTACACGGGTTACGCGAAATTGATTTCGGATCCGCAACCCGTGGGGCGGGCAGTCCGCGTTGTCCTCGAAATTGAAGGTCAGCGTTTTGAAAGTTGGACCTATGGAGGCATCAAATGGCGAATGATGGCGCGAGTTGCGGGCGAAGGTGTCACGGTTCAAGGCGAGCGTCGTTTGGTGACGAGTGCCAACAAGCGACGTTTGTTTGTGAGACACATAGTCGGAAGATTTGAAGCAACTGCAGTGAGCGAAATTGCGACGGGTTCACACATTGTTGAGTCACGTTTTGAATTGGCGGCAAATCGAGTTCGTGCAGCACTTGGCGAAGGCGCGCGTACCTTGCCCAGTGATCAAGCCACTTTGTTTGCGGGTCTGGTGTACGGCGATGATTCACAACAGCCTCCCGCCATGGTCGAGCGGTTCAGGGGGAGTGGACTCGCACATTTGACTGCCGTTTCCGGTCAAAATGTCGCATTCGTTTTGGCCGTTGTCGCACCGATGTTGACTCGGCTGCGGCGTTGGTCTCGATTGACAATGACTCTGTTGGTTCTCATTTGGTTTGCAACGATGACTCGACTGGAGCCCTCGGTGATTCGTGCAGTGACGATGGCCGGCATTTCGGCATCGGTCTTGGCGATCGGTGGACGATTCAAAGCTTGGCAAGTTCTCGCGACAACATGCGTGGTCTTACTTCTGATTGATCCTTTCTTTTTGTGGTCGGTTGGATGGTGGTTGTCGGTCGGCGGAAGTTCGGGGCTCATTGTGTTGTCGTCAAGAATTCGCTCAGCACTTGAATGCCGAGGTCTCAAAGGTCGTGAGTGGGTTTTGAATTGGGTGGTGCCTTCATTGGCTGCCCAATTGGGTGTTCTGCCATTCATCGTGTTGGTTTTTGGTTGGCCGAGCGCGATGTCGATCCCTTGCAATCTTTTGGCGGTTCCGATTGCTGGGGTTGTAATGCTGATCGGAATTCCGATGGCTCTAGGTGCGGGTTTCGCACCGAATGCAGTCGCCGAAATTGTGATGTGGCCGCTGGGCATAGCCGTGAAGTGGATCGACACGGTTGCCGCTCTCGGGCATCACCTCAACCCGCCCATTTGGCTCGATGTTTTTGTTGCTCTGGTCCCGATCGTGCTTTTGCTGATGCACCGATGTGGCAACCTAGAGACATGAGTGTGTTTTTGTTCCATGGGTCTGACGACGTGCTAGTCAGCGAGGCAGTCTCGGACAAGGTGCGCGAACTCGTGGGCGATCAAGATCGTTCGCTGATGCTCGAAGAGTTTGATGGTGAATATGTCATGGCTGCGGTCACTGAAGCGGCGAACACTCCGCCATTTTTTACTGACATGCGCGTCATTGTTGCCCGTGGAGTCTCGTCTTACAAGGCCGATGATCTTGATGTGTTGGCGACTTATCTCAATAATGCGGCCGACTTCACTCACTTGGTGCTTGAGTGGGGAAGCGGGCGGGTGCTCAAAGTCATCGCCGATGGTTTGAAGGCTTGTGGTGGTCAATCGATCGACCCAACTCCACCAACACGGGCGAAGGATCGTCGCGAATGGTGGGAATCGCATATTTCGTCTCTCGGACTCGTGCTCGACGCTCCGGCCGTGGCCTTGTTGATCGATTGGTTGGGTGAAGACGTCGCACGTTTGGGCGGCATCGCAAATACTTTGAAGTCGACCTATGGTTCACAGAAAATTACGCGCGAAAAGCTCGAACCCTTTTTAGGTGAGCGCGGCGATGTGAAGCCATGGGACTTGACCGATGCGATTGATGGTGGCAATGCGACTAAGGCTCTGATGGCTTCGCGTCGTTTAATGACTGCAGGCGAACGCCATCCATTGCAGATCATGTCTCAATTACATAATCACTATTCGCGACTAGCCAAACTTGACGGACCCGATGTGTCGTCGATTGCCGAAGCAGAAGCGGTGTTGGGGCTCAAAGGATTCGCGGCCGAAAAAGCACTGAAGGCCTATCGCAATCTCACCGGAGGGGGAGTTCGACGGGCCTTCGAGTTGTTAGCTGCTGCCGATTTAGATCTACGAGGATCAACCGGACTTGATGAAGATGTGGTGATGGACGTTCTTGTCGCCCGACTAGCTAAGTTGACCGGAACGGTCAGCCGCCAGCGTTGACCTGCTTCATGAGGCGGCTCTTGCGACGAGCTGCCGTGTTCTTGTGAATGATGCCCTTGGCAGTTGCCATGTCGATGCGCTTGACCGCAACGCGAACATCTTCGACGCTGGTTTCAGAACCGATCGTCGCCTTAGCGGTCTTGACTCGGGTCTTCAACTCACTCTTGACAGCCTTGTTGCGCTCAGCGCGCTTGGCGTTCGTAAGAATGCGCTTCTTTTGACTTTTGATATTTGCCACGGGAACCTCAATGCGATTGAAACAGCCCTGAGATAGTACCAGCGCAGGGGATACTCCCCAACGCCAAGCCCTCTTCAGGTTCAGATCAACGCTAGTCTCTCCAGAGCACGGTTCACCCTTTTGGGTGGCAAAACCCCAGCGCCTCACCCCATGGACCTCTCTCGCATCCGCAACTTTTCGATCATTGCCCATATTGATCACGGTAAATCGACCTTGTCGGACCGCATTTTGGAGATGACCCACGCCGTTGAAGTGCGTGATATGCGGGCTCAATACCTTGATTCGATGGATCTTGAGCGTGAACGCGGCATCACAATTAAGGCTCAGAATGTGCGTGTCGACTGGAAGGGTTACACGCTGCACCTCATTGACACTCCTGGCCACGTTGACTTTGGCTACGAAGTCAGTCGTTCTTTGGCAGCGTGCGAGGGCGTGGTCTTGGTTGTGGATGCGGCTCAGGGCATTGAGGCGCAAACCCTGGCGAACTGCTATTTGGCTCTCGAAAACGACCTTGAGATCGTGGCGGTTCTGAACAAGATCGATCTTCCCGCAGCTGACCCCGACCGGTATGCCCAAGAAATTGAAAACGTGCTCGGCATCAAAGCGAATGACATTCTGCGTATTTCGGCCAAGACCGGAGCCGGAGTTCCTGAACTACTGGATGCCATCTGTGAGCACATTCCGGCCCCCGTTGGCGATCCTGATGCACCACTTCAGGCGTTGATCTTTGACAGCCAGTACGACCAATACCGCGGTGTCGTGTCATCGATCCGAGTGATGAATGGTCGTTTGAACTCAAACGCTCGGGTGCAGTTCATGCAGGCTGGCACGCAACAAGAAATCATTGAAATCGGCGTTCGTCGCCCCGTGCCAACTCCAGTGGCCGAACTCGGGCCCGGCGAAGTGGGATATTTGATCGCAGGTATCAAAGATGTTGCCGAGGCACGTTCGGGTGAGACTGTCACGATTTACGGCAAGGCTGCAACCGAAGCTTTGCCTGGCTACCGCGATCCGAAGCCCATGGTCTTTTGTGGTCTGTATCCAATTGATGGCGACGAATTTGAAAACCTGCGTGAGAGTTTGCAAAAACTCAAACTCAATGATGCCAGCGTGACCTACGAACCTGAATCATCGGGTGCGCTTGGTTTCGGTTTCCGCTGTGGATTCCTTGGTCTGTTGCACATGGAAATTGTGAAAGAACGACTTGAGCGTGAATTCGGTTTGTCGCTCATCGCAACTGCTCCGAGCGTTGAATATCGCGTCATGAAAACCAATGGCGAAGTCGAAGTCGTTGACAACCCGGCTGATCTTCCGCCGCCGCAGAATATTGATTACATTGAAGAGCCGTATTTCCGCGTGAGCATTATTACTCCGAAGGATTACACCGGAACTTTGATGGAGCTGTGTCAATCGCGCCGTGGAGACATGTCGAAGATCGAGTATTTGTCGCCCGAACGCGTTGAACTCCATTACAAAATTCCGTTGGCAGAAGTGGTTGTTGACTTCTTTGACCAGATGAAGAGCCGCTCGCAGGGTTACGCCAGTCTCGACTACGAGCTTGACGGATACCAGCGCAGCAATCTGGTGAAGGTTGACATCGTGCTCAATGGCATTGTTGCTGACGCCTTCTCAATGATCGTGCACCGCGACAAGTCGTTCACTTACGGCATGCGCATGTGCGAAAAATTGAAGACACTGATTCCGCGCCAGATGTTCGATGTGCCGATTCAGGCGGCCATCGGTGGCAAAGTGATTGCTCGCGAAACGGTGAAAGCCAAGCGTAAAGACGTGTTGGCCAAGTGCTACGGCGGTGACATTACGCGTAAGCGCAAGTTGCTCGAAAAGCAAAAGGAAGGCAAGAAGAAGATGAAGGCAATCGGGCGCGTTGAAGTGCCCGGTGACGTTTTCATTTCGGCCTTAAAACTGGACGACTGAACCCCATGGGTTCGTCGCAAACTTTTCGTTCGCTAAAGAACCGTAACGCTCGTCTTTTCTTTGGTGGGTTACTTTTCTCAAATGTCGGGTCGTGGTTGCAATCAACTGCAATGTCGATCTTGGTTTATCGCCTCACTGGAAAAGCGACCGATCTCGGAATCACGGTTGCCATGCAGTTTTTGCCGATGCTCATTTTTGGTGCATGGGCGGGTGCTGTTGCTGATCGGCGCGATAAACGGCGGATGTGTTTACTGACGCAATCTTTGATGACAGGGCAAGCGTTGTTGTTGGGAGTTTTAGATTTCGCTGGCTTGGTCACGGTGCCCGTTGTCTATGCGTTGTCGTTATTACTCGGCTTTGCTAATGCCTTTGATAACCCCGCACGGCGCGGTTTAGTCGTCGAACTAGTTCCATCCGATGGCATCAGTAATGCGATGGCGTTGAACACCGCGGTGATGACAGGTTCGCGTATTTTTGGGCCAGCGTTAGCGGCGGCATTGGTTGGTCCGTTAGGTACTGCGTGGTTGTTTACGATTAATGGCATCTCATTTGTGGCCGTGCTGGCGTCGTTGATGATGATTAATCGCAACATGATGTTTAGTTCGCCTAAGGCTGCGCGAGGTGGCACGCCTGTTCGCGATGCATTGCGTTTTGTGAGTGGCAATCGCCAGTTGTTGTCGTTGCACATTGTGTTGGTGGTGGTGAGCACTTTTGCATTCAATTATTCGGTGTCGTTGCCCAAGTTGAGTGCGGTCCGTTGGGGCGATGATCGTTGGTTTGGTTGGGTGCTATCAGTGCTCAGTATTGGCAGTGTTGCCGGATCGCTGTACTCGGCGTCGCGGAAAGAAGCGTCGCTGAGGTTGTTCTTTGGCAGTGTGGTCATCTTGGGAGTATCTGGACCAATGGTTGCGTGGGCGCCCTCAGGTTGGTTGGCCTTTGTCGGCGCAATTCCTTTGGGTGTTGGGGGAGCGATCTTCTTGTCATCGTTCAACGGCCTCGTGCAGCAGCAGAGCCCGGCCGACATGCGTGGACGTTTATTGGCTTTGTCGGCGGTGGCCTTCCTGGGTTCAACGCCTATTGGTGGGCCGGTGACTGGACTCATTGCTGACTGGGCGGGTCCCGAATGGTCGCTTGCCTATGGAAGTCTGTTATCGCTATTGATTTTGGTGATTGTCGTGTACTTCTTGAAAACAACTTCGCCAAATTCAAAAGCCCTAGTACTCTGAGTGGCGATGTCGCGTTCTTCGGTACTTCGTCAATTGACATGGTCGCAACTTGATGCGGCTCAACGTTCGGCGTTGGTTGATCGTGATCTGAACAAGGTCATCACCACCGAACTGCGCGAGCAGATTTCAGCCCTCGTTCTGGACGTTCGTGAGCGGGGCGATGCCGCAGTGTGTGATGCTCTCGCCAAATTCGACAAGGTCTCAGTCGAGCCTTCGGGGTTGCGCGTCGGCGATGATGAATGGGAATCGGCCCCTAGCAAAGTTGATCCTGCGTTACGTGTTGCGATCGCTGACATGGTTGACCACATTCGTCGCTTCAATGAGCAGTTGTTGAGTCACCTAGGTAACTGGCAGTTTGAGAGCGACCCAGGTTTGATAGTTGGCGAGCGCGTGAGTGCGATCTCGTCTGCCGGTTTGTTCTGCCCGAGCGGCAAAGCCAGTTACCCAAGCGTTCTTGCGCAATTAGGCACTCCCGCAGTTGTCGCTGGAGTCAAAAACATTGCGGTTGTGGTGCCGCCACAGCCAGGTGCCAACGGTGCGGTTGATCCGGTAGTGATCACCGTTGCTCGCGAGCTTGGTTTACGAGAAATCTTTCGGGTGAATGGTCCAGCCGGTGTTGCTGCGCTGGCTTTTGGAACTGAATCAATTCCGCGAGTGGTCAAACTGATGGGCCCTGGTTCTCTGCCTGTGACAGTTGCTCAACTCGAAGTGCAGCGCTACGGAACGGCAACGCAGATGGCACTTGGTCCAACCGAAAGTGTTGTCATTGCCGATGATTCGGCCGACCCGATTCGTTTGGCTGCCGACTTGTTGATCGAAGCCGAGCACGGCACCGATAGTTGCACTCTTTTCATCACCACCAGTGCCGAATTGGCTGCCGCGACCGAAGTTGAATTGGTGAAGCAGATTGCGATGTTGCCCGAGGTGCGAGCCGAGGCCGCTGCATCGTCTCTTGGCGTGAATGGCGGCTGTGTTCTTGTGAAAGACATGACCGAAGCCGCGCTGGTTGCAAATGAGTTCGCTCCAGAACACTTGCAGTTAGTCGTACGCGCTGAGATTGAAGATTCGGTCGTTGACATGCTGGTTCACGTCGGAGAGATTTTGCTCGGTCAAGATACGCCATTTTCTGCGGGCAATTTTGTGCTGGGTCCACCTGCGTCATTGCCAACGAACGGTTACGCGCGAGTCACGAGTGGTGTGACGGTGGACGCATTCCTGAAGCGCACTGCGATTGCTCGTGCTGACAATGCGGCTTTACGTCGCTTGGCTCCGACGGTCTTGGCACTCGCTGACATTGAAGGTTTCCCTGCTCACGGGAACGCAATTCGCGTACGTTTTCCCGACTTGTGATTTTCATCAGTAGTGTCGGCGCATGACTCGAGCAATCATGTGGTTTCGACGCGATCTGCGTCTGGCTGATAATCCAGCTTTGTTAAAAGCGTTGGCCGAACATTCTGATGTGGTGCCAGTGTTTGTTGTCGATCCACATCTTTTGAAGAATGCTGGTGCACCTCGCGTGGCATATATGTGCGACGCCCTAAACGCTCTTGACAACTCAATGGGTCGGGCCTTGGTGTATCGCCATGGTGATCCCGTGGACGTTATTCTTGCGCTTGTCGAAGAGGTGGGTGCCGATGATGTTTACGTCGCTCGCGATTTTGCTCCTTATGGTCGCCGCCGCGATGCTGAGGTCGGTGCCAGGCTGAAGAGTGTTGGCAAGCGACTGCATGGTGTTAGTTCGTCCTATGCCGTTGATCCAGGCATTGTGACGAAAGACGACGGGCTCTCGTATTCGGTGTTCACCCCATTTTCAAAGCGATGGTTAGCGGCTGGTTGGGCAACTCCGCAAGACGTGCCACGTGATCCGCAGTGGTACGGGGCGCCCACGATTAAGTGCGAAGGTCCACCGAAGCGACCCGACATTGAATTTGATTTACCGCCGTCCAATGAAGAGGCAGTTCTTGATCAGTGGAATGAATATCGTCATCGCGGTGAAGAGGGTCTTGATGGATACTCAGATCGTCGTAACGATCCTTCGGTGAATGGGTCGAGTCGTCTGTCGGCGGCTCTGCGTTGGGGCATTGTGCACCCACGTCAACTGCTCGCAGATTTGGTGCCGAGCAAATCGCACGATGTGTATCGCAGCGAACTGGCGTGGCGTGAGTTTTATGCCGATGTGATGTTCCGATTTCCTGACACAGGTTGGAAGAACCTGAATCGCAAACTCGACGGTTTGGTTCATGATTCTGGACCGGTCGCGGAAGAACGATTTGCGGCATGGTGCCGAGGTGAGACTGGCTATCCGATTGTCGACGCCGGAATGCGCGAATTAGTCCAGACCGGCTGGATGCATAATCGTGTGCGCATGATTACCGCCAGTTTCTTGGTGAAAGATCTCCACCTGCCGTGGCAGTGGGGTGCCAAATTCTTTATGAAGCATCTCGTTGATGGTGACCTGGCGAGTAACTCGCATGGCTGGCAGTGGACGGCGGGTACTGGCACCGATGCGGCTCCGTACTTTCGAGTGTTTAACCCGATGTTGCAAGGTGAGCGTTATGACCCTAATGGTGACTATGTGCGTCGGTTCGTCCCCGAACTTGAATCCTTGCCCGCTTCATTGATTCACGCTCCGCATGACGCAAAACGAAAAGGTGCTGGTGTGCCGATCGGATATGTCGCCCCAATTGTCGATCATCATGCCGAGCGCGACGAGGCCTTGGCTCGTTATAAAGCAATGGGTGTTGAGGGGACTTGAGTCGTCGGGGTGGTGCGCTAGATTGCTGTTGTCATGTTGGACGACCGTAAGACCGCAATTCTGAGAGCAGTGGTACAGGAATACATCGGCACCGGTCAGCCCGTTGGCTCAACCCATATTGCGACCGCGCCTGAAATCAACGTTTCGTCGGCCACTGTTCGCAATGAAATGGCAGTTCTTGAGCAAGAAGGATTCTTGGCTCAGCCCCATACCTCTGCTGGACGTATTCCGACCGATAAGGGTTATCGCTTTTTCGTTGACCACCTCAGTCAGCCAGGACGACTCGACGACGTCAAGGTTGGCCAGGTGCGCGCTTTCTTTGATAGTGCCCACGGAGGTATGGAAGAACTGCTGGCGCGTACATCGCACCTTGTGGCCGGACTCACCAATTACGCCTCGGTGGTGCTGGGACCAAAAGTTGAACGTGCAGAAGTTCGTTCGGTGCAGATCGTTGGTCTTTCAGCCCGTCAAGCCATGGTGGTCGCGGTGATGTCAAATGGTTCAGTCGAGAGCGAACACCTTGAGTTTGATGCCGAGGTTTCTGAAACTCGACTCGGAGCAGCAACAGTTCACATGCAACGTCATCTCATCGGTCAGGCATTAGCGGGAGCGCGCGAGATTCCACTGAGTGGCGATGCCGGAGTCGACGCGATTTGCCAGAAAGCAAATGCTGCGCTGCGACATGTCGGCGAAGATGATTCGGTGTTCGTCGGCGGAGCCTCGTCGATGGCGTCGGCCTTTGATGCCGTGGATGTGGTCCGTCAGGTCTTGCAAACACTTGAGCAGCAATATTTGGTGGTGACCTTGGTGCGCGACATTCTTGATCGGGGATTGAGTGTCTCGATTGGTGCTGAGCACGGCATTGAACCCCTCGCAAGTTGCTCGGTCGTTATTGCGCCCGTGGTAGTGGACGGCGAGCAATTAGGCACGATTGGTGTGCTTGGGCCGACACGGATGGACTACCCGCAAGCTCTGGCAACCGTCGAAGTTGTCTCGGATCGACTGGGACGTCGACTCGGCGAAAGCTAAACAGTCGTCATCGAAAAATAACCTTTGTAGAATTGCGACGACTATGGCTGACTATTACGAACTCCTCGATGTGCGACGCGATGCGTCGGCCGAAGAAATCAAGAAGGCCTATCGCGTGAAGGCTCGCCAGTATCACCCTGATGCCAATCCGGGCGACGCGAGTGCCGAAGAAAAGTTCAAGCAAGTTGCTCAGGCGTATGAGGTGTTGTCCGATTCTGATTCGCGCGCCCGTTACGACCGTTTCGGTGAAGCAGGTGTGTCTGGTGCCGGCGGTGGTGGAGGTGGTGACTTCTTCGGCGGCGGTGGCGGTCTCGGCGACATTTTTGAATCGTTTTTCGGTGGTAGTCCGTTTGGTCAGCAGCGTGGACCTGCTGGTCCTCCCCGTGGCCAAGACCTTGAAGTCGTTGCCGATCTTTCATTTGAACAAGCGGTCTTTGGTGCCAACATTGCCGTGAATGTGCGCACTGCACTGGTGTGCGACGACTGCACGGGTTCAGGTGCTGGTTCTGGTACTCAGCCCGTGAAGTGTTCTGAATGCAATGGCATGGGTCAGGTGCAACGAATACGTCAAAGTTTGCTCGGTCAAATGGTTTCGATGCAGGCCTGTCAAAGGTGTCGTGGTTTCGGTCAAATCATCGCTACGCCTTGTGCGACCTGTAGTGGCGAGGGTCGAGTCATTACCGAAAAGACTTTCCAAGTCGATGTTCCTGCTGGTGTTGACACTGGTTCAACTATGCGTTTAACCGGTCGTGGGGCAGTGGGGCAACGTGGGGGATCTGCCGGAGATTTATTCGTGCAGTTGAGGGTGAAACCTCACGCAACGTACGCACGTGACGGAATCGATTTGATTACCGAAGTCGAAATATCAATTGCACAGGCGACTCTCGGTGTGTCGCTAGAACTCGAAACGCTCGACGGTGAAGAGACCTTGTTGATTCCTGCGGGAACTCAGCCCGGTCGGCAATTCGTTCTGAAAAAGCGCGGCGTTCCTCGTTTGCAGGCAACGGGTCGCGGTGATCTTATTGCCGTGGTCAAAGTCGTTGTGCCGACGAAATTGTCAGATGACGAATCTGAATTGCTCCGAACCTTTGCCGAAAAGCGTGGTGAAGATGTTGCACCAGCCGACAAAAGTTTCTTCTCGCGTATCAAATCGGCATTCTCATGAATGAGCGGCGGCGCGCTGCAGCCCACGCGTTTGTGATTGATATCAACGCGCCGGTTTTGAACGATGATGATTTTCATCACTTGGCCAAAGTGCTGCGTTTGCGAAGTGGTGAAACGGTCTCGGTGAGCGATGGTCGCGGTTCGTGGAGAGTTTGTCAATTTGAGATGTCAGCCGCTTTGTTAATCGGTGACTCGGTCGTTCACATTGAGACCAACCCCCGATCGCTGACTGTTGCGTTTTCAGTAACAAAGAACGACAAACCCGATTTGGTGATTCAAAAATTGACCGAACTGGGCATTGATCACATCATCCCAATCATCACCGAGCGTTCAATTGTTCGCTGGGACGGTGACAAGGGAGCGAAGAATCAAGTGCGTTGGCAAAAGATTGCCCGAGAAGCAGCAATGCAAAGCCGATCGGTGTTTTTGCCAATCATTCATGATGTGTGCCCTTCTATCGAGAGTTTTGTCGAGATGTATGGACCAGCGATTGCTGTTGCCGATCCCGACGGCACTGTTCTGACGGCTGATACGTCAACGATTGTGATTGGGCCCGAAGGTGGATTCACTCATCAAGAGATGGACCTCATGCCGCTACGGGTTTCATTACCGGGCGGAATTCTGCGGGCAGAAACAGCAGCTGTCGCTGCTGGGGTATTGCTGAGTCATGTACGGAGTCAACATGGCTGAAGATCACGAATTCAATGAAGCCGACGCCGAGTCGGCAGCGTACAACGTGAGTGTGGGCGAACGATTGCGAGCCATTCGTCGACAGAAGAAATTGTCGCTTCAAGAAGTTGAAGCGGGTTCTAACGATGAGTTCAAGGCATCGGTGTTAGGCGCGTATGAACGCGGAGAGCGATCTGTGTCACTGCCGCGTTTGCGACGGCTGGCAATCTTCTACGGGGTGCCGATCGAACAGTTGTTGCCTCGCGAAGAGGCGTTGGCTAGTGGGGTTGTCGCTGCTAGTCGAAAGATGGCCATTGATCTTGTTGCTTTGGCGACTCGGAACGAGGAAGAATTCGTGATCTTGTCGCGTTACCTCAAAATGATCCAAGTCAAGCGCGGTGACTTTAATGGCAAGGTGTTAACGGTCCGTGCCGACGATGTGCGAGCCATCGCCGCCATGCTTGACGTTGCAATAGACGACGTTTCGGCTCATCTTGAGACACTTGGGCTTGTGTTCAAACCAACACAGATCAACTGATGCGCGCGACATTTGAGAATCCTGGTTACGGCGTTTACGTCCATATACCTTTTTGTCGGCACCGCTGTGACTATTGCGCATTCGCCACTTTTACTGATCGTGATCACATCATCGAGAAGTATCTTGAATCTTTGTCACTAGAGATTTCGCGGGCAATTGCCAACGGTATGCCAGCCGCAACTTCTATTTTTGTTGGCGGCGGTACGCCCACGCGAGTGCCTCCCGAAATGTTGATGCAAGTTCTCGCCGGAATTCCAATCACCACTGACGCAGAAGTGACTATCGAATGCAATCCCGACGACATGACGAGCGAAATGTTGCGCATCTTTCGTGAGGGCGGAGTCAATCGGCTGAGTTTCGGCGTGCAGTCAATGCAGACCCATGTCTTGAAGTCACTTGGTCGAACCCATAATCCAGAAAATGTGGAGAAGTCGGTAGCACTTGCACGCAAAGCCGACTTTGACGACATCAATCTTGACATTATTTATGGTGTCCACGGCGAGAGCATCGCTGACTGGACGGCAACTGTTGAATCAGTACTGCTCCTGAAACCGACTCATGTTTCGGCCTATGGGTTGACGGTTGAAGGCGGCACGCCTCTTGCTGACGATCCAGCTCGTCACCCTGATGATGATCTCCAAGCTGAGATGTACGAAGTCGTTGATGATTTGCTGACCGCTGCGGGCATGGAGAATTACGAAGTGTCGAACTGGTCGCAGGCAGGACGTGAATGCCAGCACAATCGTTTGTATTGGTTTCAAGGCAACTACGCCGGCTTTGGTAGCGCTGCTCATGCCCATCACGACGGTCGTCGTTCATGGAACGTGCGCACGCCCGATCGCTTTATTGAATTGATTGATTCGGGGCAAAGCGCCGAGTCGTCAAGCGAAGAGCTTGATGTTGATGCTCAACGCATTGAAGGATTGCAATTGGCTTTACGGATGCGTGAAGGGGTGCCCGTTGATTCATTTAGTGTGAGCGATCTTGAACTGATGAGCGAATTGGTGCGGGTCAACAACGGACAGGTCACTCTCACTCGGGCGGGTCGGCTGATGGCCAATGAAGTAGCCCTGCGGTTGCGGTAGCGCTCGTCAAATATGGCGACCGTGAGGTGGGCGACGACGCCGTATTGGCGGTAAGGTAGTCCTGCTTTTGGGCGTGTAGCTCAGTTGGTTAGAGCGCTACCTTGACATGGTAGAGGTCCCGGGTTCGAGTCCCGTCATGCCCACCAAAAGCCCCACTACGGTGGGGCTTTGTGTTTTTCTGGACAAGTTACTTGACGATGTCAGGCGAATAAACTAGACACTGTCTATGACCTCGTTATCTGATGCTGTTGCCCACAACCGTTACCTCACGGGGAACTACGCCCCCGTATCTGAAGAGGTAACTGCTTTTGACTTGCAAATCATTGGCGAACTGCCCACTGAATTGAATGGTCGCTATCTGCGCAATGGGCCCAATCCCATGGTGGACGTTGATCCAGCGACTCATCACTGGTTTATGGGTGACGGAATGGTGCACGGCATTCGCTTACGCGAAGGGCGCGCTGAGTGGTATCGCAATCGATACGTCGGTTCAACCGCAGTGAATGCAGCAAAAGGTTTGCCCGATATCTCGGGACGAAATTGGAATAACTCTCCGTTCGGTCCCAACACCAACGTCGGTTCATTTGCGGGCACCACGTGGGCGATGGTCGAAGCTGGTGGATGTCCAGTGGAATTGAACTACGAACTTGAAACCGTCGGACGTAACGACTTTTTTGGAACTCTGCCCGGTGCATTTACTGCGCATCCAAAAATTGATCCCGTGACCGGCGAGATGCATGCAATCGTTTATGCATGGGCTGAATGGATGGATCATGTGCAGTATGTGCGCGTTGGTAAAGACGGTCGTGTCAATCGCACGGTTGATATTCCTTTGCCGGGTATGTCGATGGTGCACGACATGTCGATCACTGATCGTTACGTCGTTGTTTACGATCAGCCAGTTTTGGTTGACTTTGATTTGGCTTTCGCTGGGCGCTTTCCATTCAGATGGAACGCCGAGTATGGCAATCGTGTGGGGCTGATGCCGCGCGAAGGAACCGCGGCGGACATCGTATGGATTGACGTGCCCGTGGGCTATGTGTTCCATCCGATGAACGCATACGACACGCCTGATGGCAAGGTTGTGCTCGATGTGAGTTTCTACGACCTCATGATGCGTGATGATTTGCTCGGCCCATTCGGCGACGCATTGCCGCGACTCATGCGTTGGGAGATAGATCCAATGACCAAGCGGGTGTCGGTCACCACAATTGATTCATCGGCTAATGAATTCCCGCGACATCGCGGATCGCTGACTGGGCAAATGTATCGCTACGGTTATTGCGCTCAGGTTGATCCAGGCTCGATGCACTGGCCAACTGTGAAGCACGACCTTGTCACTGGTGAGCGCAAAGTCTTTGATCATGGCGTCTCGAGAGCAGCAGGCGAGCCAGTGTTTGTTGCTCGCCCAGGAAGCACCGTTGAAGACGACGGCTGGTTGGTGACCTTTGTGCATGACGGATCAAATGACTCAACTGAATTTGTCGTACTTGACGCGCAGGACTTTGATCGGGGATATGTGGCTCAGGTGAAACTGCCCGCGCGTGTTCCGTTCGGCTTTCACGGCAACTGGGCTCCCGACCGCAACTGAATTAGCGGGCGTTATCGCCGAAGCGGTACTCGTAAGTCATCTCGTCAATACGAGCCTTGATTCCCGCGTCAATAGGATTTCCCACCGCGGCTACTGGGTCAGCGATTTGTTCCGGACGACTTGCGCCAATGATCGGTGACGTGATGGTCGGGTTGGCCAACACCCATTGAACGGCCAGCGTTGCCAGCGAAACGCCGGTTTCGTCAGCGATCGGGCGAAGTTGGTCAACGGTGTCGAACATGCGCTCATGCCAATAACGATCTTGATAGCGACCAGCAGCGAATCCAAGCGTGAAGCGGCCACCTTCGGTCGGTGCGCCACGCATGTGCTTGCCGCTTAAGAATCCACCAGCAAGAGGGTTATAAGGAATGACAGCGATGTTTTCTTCGGCACACAACGGGAAGAGTTCGCGCTCATTTTCGCGAAACAACATGTTGTAACGCGGCTGCACACTTTCAAATCCGCTGACGCCCAATACTTCAGCACGGCCAACTGAACGAGCGAGTTGATACGACAAGAAGTTAGAGCAACCGACATAACGAACTTTGCCAGACTTCACAAGATCATCCATGGCGGTCAACGTTTCGTCGACGCGGGTTTCGGCATCCCATGAATGCACTTGATATAAGTCGATGTAGTCGGTGCCGAGACGCTTTAATGAAATATCAACTGAGCGCATGATGTTGTGGCGCGAGTTGCCAGCTTCCCAAGCTTTCTTGCCGGTTGGGAAAAAGCATTTGGTTGCAACAATGAAATCCCCGCGGCGACCCTTGAGCCACTTGCCAACGATTTCTTCGGTACGTCCGAACAGATCTGGGGGAGCGCCGAGCGGATACATGTCGGCGGTGTCGATGAAATCAATTCCGGCTTCTGCAGCGGCATCCATAATCGCAAACGAAGTGTCTTCATCGCACTGATAACCAAAGGTCATGGTGCCAAGGCACAGGCGAGAAACTTTGAGACCGGTACGACCAAAACGAACGTGATGCATATGCGTACCCTAGGTGACGATGACTGCTTGCGGCGGGTCTCATGTTGCTCGGAGCCCCGTTGATCGGTGCTGGTCGTGCTAATCATCTCTTGTGGAAATTTTGCTCGCCGCCGCGGCCGCACTTGTTTATGGAGTTGGCGACTATTGCGGTGGGCGGGCAACACGCAAGATTGACAGTTTGGTCGTGACCTGTGCTGGACAGGTCTTTAGCTTGATGCTGTTAGGAGTTTTTCTAGCAGTTCTTGGTGATCCAACACCGGGACTCCACGACTGGTTGTGGGGTGCTGCTGGCGGAGTTGGTGGGTTTATCGGGCTGACGCTTTTCTATTACGCATTAGCGAACGGGTCGATGACGGTCGTTGCTCCACTTACTGCAGTCGTGAGTGCATCTCTTCCCGTGGGCGCTGGTTTATTTTTTGGAGATCGTCCATCGGTCATCGCCTATTTCGGAATAGTGATCGCGATCGTGGGGATCGCTTTGGTGACCGGTGCGTTGGGAACTGCGCATGCACCAACAAAGATGAAAATCGTCGGAGTCGCAGTGTTGGCAGGTTGCGGATTTGGGTGGATGTTTGTGTGTATGGATCGCACATCATCTGACTCGGGAATGTGGCCTCTGCTCGCGGCTCGAATCGCGTCAATCTCGATCGCGGTCACATTCATTTTGATTCGACGTCCTTCAGGTTTAGGCAAAGGTCGCATCCCGGCGATCGCTTTGTGGGCCGGTTTCTTTGATACCGCCGCCAATGTTTTGTTTATTTACGCAAATCGCCAAGGGATGTTGTCGTTGGTCTCGGTGATTACAGCGTTGTATCCCGTCAGCACGATCGTGTTAGCCCTGCGACTCGATCGCGAAAAGGCCAACCCCTCACAATTCGTGGGGATGGCGTGCGCGGGATTTGCCCTGGTCTTGGTGAGCCTCGGCCGATAAGGCGACGAGACAGATTGCTGGCCGACTAGTTGTCCTCGGAGTGACCTATCGGGCTAAGGTTGACAAGTACAATACAAGTGACAAAACCTGTGGTCGCCGAGCGACCACCGCACCCGGAGGCGCCCCATGGCCAAAATCAAGGTTGATAATCCCGTCGTCGAACTCGATGGCGACGAAATGACTCGCATCATTTGGCAGTTCATCAAGGACCGCCTCATCCTCCCGTACCTTGATGTCAATCTTGAGTACTACGACCTCGGTATGGAGCATCGCGATGCTACTGACGACCAAGTCACGATCGATTCAGCTAATGCCATTTTGAAGCATGGTGTTGGTGTCAAGTGTGCGACCATCACCCCAGACGAAGCTCGCGTTGAAGAATTTGGTCTCAAGAAAATGTGGAAGTCGCCAAACGGAACGATCCGCAACATTCTTGGTGGCGTTGTTTTCCGTGAACCGATTATCTGCAGCAACATTCCGCGTCTCGTTCCGGGCTGGACTAAGCCGATCGTGATCGGACGTCACGCCCACGGTGATCAATACAAAGCAACCGACTTCAAGGTTCCGGGCGCTGGCACTGTCACAATGACGTTCACTCCCGAAGACGGCAGCAAGCCCATGGAATTCCAGGTCGCCAACTATGGCCCAGACGGCGGCGTTGCGATGGGTATGTACAACTACAACGAGAGCATCCGCGACTTTGCGCGTGCCTCAATGCGTTATGGCCTCAGCCGCAATTACCCGGTATACCTCAGCACCAAGAACACAATCCTCAAGGCCTACGACGGTCAGTTCAAAGACTTGTTCCAAGAAGTATTCGAAAATGAGTTCAAGGCCGACTTCGACAAGGCTGGTCTCACCTACGAACACCGTTTGATTGACGACATGGTCGCTTGCGCCATGAAGTGGGAAGGCGGCTACGTGTGGGCATGTAAGAACTATGACGGCGACGTTCAAAGCGACACTGTCGCTCAGGGTTACGGTTCGCTTGGTCTCATGACATCAGTCCTGATGACGCCAGACGGAAAGACCGTTGAAGCCGAAGCTGCTCATGGAACCGTGACGCGTCACTACCGTGAACACCAAAAGGGCAACAAGACATCAACCAACCCCGTTGCATCGGTGTACGCCTGGACCGGTGGCCTC
Organism: Ilumatobacteraceae bacterium; assembly: GCA_044338135.1. Classification (GTDB taxonomy): domain Bacteria; phylum Actinomycetota; class Acidimicrobiia; order Acidimicrobiales; family Ilumatobacteraceae; genus Casp-actino8. The sequence goes on from JBIIMF010000013.1 coordinate 19,533, forward strand.
AAGCACCGCGGCAAGCTTGACAACAACCCCAAGCTCATTGAGTTCGCCGAGAACCTTGAGAAGGTTTGTGTCGAGAGCATCGAAGCGGGCGAAATGACCAAGGACTTGTCAATCTTGATCTCGAAGGATCAGCCGTGGTTGACCACCGAGGATTACTTGGCAGCGCTTGATCGTCGCCTCCAGCAAAAGATGGCTTGAGCCGTACTTTGCTCATGCGAGCTGTTGTATTGCGGTCGCACGGCGGACCGGACGTTCTCGCTTTTGAGAATGTTCCGGTTCCCCTGCCCGGACCTGATGAAGTACAAGTGCAGATTCGGGCGACTGCACTCAACCGTGCGGATATTTTGCAACGCATGGGCGGTTATCCCGACCCACGAGGCGCCGGCTTTTTAGAGATTCCCGGCCTTGAATACGCAGGTGTTGTCAGCGCTGTTGGTGAACGCGTCAAGATGTGGAACATTGGCGATCGTGTCATGGCGATCGAATCTGGTGGGGCATATGCCGAATACATCTGCACCCATGAGCGTCAGTTGTTGGCGGTGCCTGCGAATATTTCTCTCGCCGATGCTGCGGCAATTCCCGAGGTTTTCTTAACTGCGTGGGACGCTCTTGTTCTGCAGGGCGGGCTCACATCGGGTCGTTGGGCGTTAGTGCACGCAGGGGCTTCTGGAGTCGGTACGGCCGCCATTCAAATCGCCAAAGCGATTGGTGCTCGAATTGCCGTCACGTGCTCGGTGGGGAAGGTGCAGGCCTGTTGCGATCTTGGTGCCGATCTCGTTGTTGAGCGCTCACCTCATGATTGGTTGGGTGAACTTCAATCCGAGGTTCCGCAAGGCTTCGATGTCGTTCTTGACGTCATCGGTGGCGAAGAAGTTGATCGCAACCTGAAGGTCGTCGCTACCAAAGGAACCATTGTTCAAGTTGGTTTGATGGGCGGAGGCTCAACACAAGTCAATGTCGGATTGTTGCTCATGAAACGAGCACATTGGATAGGTACTACGCTTCGGGCACGACCGCTTGAAGAGAAGGCCACCGTGACACGCAAGTTCGCCGCAGAGATGTTGCCGCTGTTCACTTCGGGTCAGTTGAAACCGATCATCGATAGTCGCTATCCATTTGATCGAATCGCTGATGCGCATATCGCGATGGGGGCCAATGCCAATACGGGCAAAATCATGATTGATATCTCTTCCGCCGGTGACTGAAGAAGATTTCAAGCCAGCATCACTTGCACATCACCGAGGCTTAGATGGCCTTCGCGGTGTTGCAGTCATTTTGGTCATTATTTTTCATTCGGGTCTTGATTGGTTGCCAGGTGGTTTTCTGGGTGTTTCGGTTTTCTTCACACTCTCAGGGTTCTTGATTACATCGTTGCTGATCAATGAGTGCGAAAACTCGGGGCGCATTAATCTCAAAGCATTTTGGGGCCGCCGGTTACGTCGTTTGGCCCCGGCGTCGTTGGTCGTCATCGCTGCCGTTATCGGGCTAGCAAGTTGGCTGAGCACGAGTATCGAAGCAAGTCGCATTAAAGGCGATGCAATATCGGCAGTTCTTTACTTCAGTAACTGGCGCTTTATCTATTCAGGTCATTCGTATGGCGAACTCTTTGCCTCGCCAAGTCCGTTGCAACATTTGTGGTCGCTGTCAATTGAAGAACAGTTGTATGTGGTCGTGCCGGCTGTCATCGCAGGACTCTTCACCGCTGGTTTGCGCCGCCGCGGGATCGGAATCGTTTTACTTGGCGGTGTCGTTGGTTCGACGATTGCAACGATGTTGACATCGGGTCACGAGCACATCTACTACGGAACCCATACTCGTGCGGCAGAGCTCTTGCTTGGTGCGGCGCTGGCGTGTTTGTTTGGTCAGAAAATCGAGCAACTAGCGACGAGGCCAGCGCGGCCATGGTCGACGATCTATTTGCTTCCTCTCATTGGAGTCATACTGCTGGCGAGGTTCTCGACAGTTGATTCTGTTTGGGTGTATTCGGGCGCGTTAACACTTTTCGGGTTGTTATCTGCTGTCTGTCTCATTGCAGCGATTCAACGTGGCCTAGTACGGCAAGTTCTTTCGTGGTCGGTTCTTGTTCGGGTCGGAGAGGTGAGCTATGGCCTGTACCTCATTCACTGGCCGGTCATTGTGTGGCTGAATGCCAATCGTCTTGACCTGAACCCAACAGCACTATTCGGTGTACAGGTTGTCGTCACTGCTCTTTTAACGGTGTTGAGCTATTGGCTCATTGAGCAACCTATTCGCCATCGCAAAGTTCTTCGTTCAGTGCCCGTGGCTCTTGGTGCGTTCGTTGCTTCGGTAGTCGCTGCCGTTGTGTTGGCAAGTGCCGTTCTCGCGTCAACGAGCGGGCGAGTAGATACAACTCCAGAAGTTCTTGTCACGCTTGCTCCAGATACGACAAATGTGAACGAGGGTGTCACGACAACCGTTCCCGATTCAACACCCACCCGCATCGACCGCACGGCGCCACTCAATATTTTGGTCATCGGCGATTCGACTGCCGAGAACATTGCGACGGCATTGGCTGGTGCTTCAGATGGAAATCTTGGCGTGATCTCGGGTGGCGTGTTGGGTTGTCCACTGCTCAAAGTTGCTCTCGTGCGAGATCGGAAAGACTCACAACAGAATGTTTCCTATTGTCCAAATAATGAGCAGTTGGTTCGCGAACATGTTGCTGATGTTGATGCGGTTGTCATCGTCGCCGGAGTTGCAAATCAGTGGGCATTTCAATACGTCGATTCAGATACTTGGATTGAACCTGGCTCAGATCAGTACAAAACCGATCTCGACCAATTCTTGTTGAACATTGAGGAGATCGTCGCCCCTTATGGTTTGCCAGTTTTGGTTTTCGAGACTCCGCCAGTTCGAGACAATCCCAAGATTCTCGGCGATGATATTACTGCTCTGGTGCGTTGGGCCAACGTCATTGCCGAGTGGGATGCAACATGGCATTCGGTCAAGATGATCCCATATGCCGATGCACTGAGCGACCCCAATTCTGATGATGGTAAGAAGGAGCGACCAGATGGTGTTCATTTGGCGGAAGACTTTGGCCAAGAGCTTGCTCGGGGGATTTTGATTCCGAGATTGCGCGACAAGTACTTCGATGCGATCGCTGAGATGCAGGAAACTGGTTGTCGTAACGAAGATAAAGAATTGATCCTGAAGAAATGCCAGGTTAATTCTTAGGTGATTTCTTAGATTCACTAAGTTTGTTTTATGGTTTCAGTCGGTCTTGTTCTTTATCCGCGGTTCACGGCTCTCGACATAGTCGGTCCGTTTCAGACACTTGTTGATGTTCCGGGTCTTGATGTTTTCTTTGTCGCCGAAAAGACCGGACTCGTCTCTGATCACACGGGACGACTCAGTCTTGTTGCGACGAAGAGTTTCGCCGACGTCGATCAATTAGATGTTCTTGTGGTTCCCGGCGGGATGGCTGATAGCGAACTTGTTGCGACCGATCCAGTGGTCGAGTTCATTAAACGAATTCACCCATTGACCACTTGGACCACCAGCGTGTGTACCGGATCAATTTTTCTGGCAACTGCTGGCGTCCTTGACGGCATTGAAGCCACGACTCACTGGGCATCGTATGAAAGATTGCGTGCGCTCGGAGCGATTCCAGTCGAGACACGCGTGGTCCGTCGCGACAAAATCATCACGGCAGCTGGAGTTTCTTCGGGAATTGATATGGGTCTGGTGCTCGTCGCTGCCATGTTTGGAGATGAGATGGCCCAAGTCATCCAATTGGCAATCGAATACGACCCGCAACCACCTTTTGACGCTGGTGCGCCTTCAAAGGTAGCCCCTGAATTATTGGCACTGGTGCAACAAATCTTTAGTTAATAATCTGAGCGCTCGCAAACGAGTACACCGATGTGTTGATGCGCAGTTAGATTACAGAGAACTTGCGGGTGTGCCATCCGGTTGCGCCATCCGGGGCAACGCTCGTGACAGTTTCGGTTTGGGTGTATCCGCTCTTGTCGGTCGCGCGAACCTGTGCGGTATGTTTTCCGCTTGTGGCAACCCAGTCGCACGACCACAGTCGCCACGCATCATCGGTGAGATCTTCAGACAATGTGGCTTCAATCCATTCGCCCTTGTCAATGCGAACCTCAACTTTTTCGATACCAGTGTGTTGAGCCCACGCAACGCCAGCAATTTTATTGACACCTGGCTGAAGTTCTTGATTGTTGCGCGGTACGTCAATACGAGATTGAGTTTTGATGGGGGCATCGCGCGACCAGCCAAGAGGCACCCAATACCCAACAGCATCGGACCATTTATTGATCTCAATGTCCTTGAGCCATTTTGTTGCCGACACATATCCATAGATGCCTGGAACAATCAATCGTGCCGGAAAGCCATGTTCAAGAGGAAGCGGCTCGCCATTCATACCAATGGCCAACATCGCATCTCGTCCATCAATTGCGACATCAACCGGGAATCCGCAGGTCCATCCATCGAGGCTGCGGCTGAAAACTTGCTCGGCTCCGGTTTGAACTCCGGCCTGCTCAAGTAGATCGCGCAGAAGCACGCCTTGCCACACGGCATTGCCGATGTACGGACCACCAATTTCGTTGGAGACACAACAAATAGTGATCGTGCGTTCGATTTGCGGCATATCGAGAATGTCTTGATAGGTCAGAACAATCTCTTTGTCCACCATGCCGTGTATGCGCAATTTCCAAGTGTCGAGATTGACATTAGGAAATGACAGCGCAGTGTCAATGCGGTAAAAGTCGGCGTTGGGCGTGATGTATAGAAGTTCACCGGCGACCGGTTCGCTCTCATTGTTGCCAGATGAATCAACAACCGTTGGTAATGAGTCGGGGATTTGTGACTCGATGCGGTCGATACGATTTTGCTCTCCATTTTGCGCGAGAGCTCCGAGCACAACTGCTCCGGCGCTTGCTGTTGAAGCAGTTCGGATGAAGCGGCGTCGATCCCAGCCAAGTGGAGCCTGTGATTCACCAGGGAAGTGCTTCAGTAGCCATTGATTATTGATTTGCCGCAACATGAATAGTGCAATTGCAATACCCGCAAGAGATCCAACACATGGCGCCGCAATTGATACCCATGATGAACCAGTACGTTCAGACGCACTGAGTGCACCCAAAATACCGAAGACTACGATTGCGCCAACAAGAGGTGCAGGTGACTTGTTGCTGAGCGAACCACTGATCAGTGAAACCAAAATGAGCACAACCACGATGCCCACTCGGAGAGCCGTTTTGTCGTTGGTGCCGAACCAATTGATGGCGAGTTCTTTGAGCCACCTTG
>JBIIMF010000060.1:0-7271 GCA_044338135.1 Ilumatobacteraceae bacterium
CCGCCAACTGGCAAACGAGGTTGGACAATTTCAAAGTCATCATGGAAGAAGACTTCTGGAATATGGCACCAATGCAAAAGTCGCTTGAGTCACCTGCGATGCGCGGTATGCCCACCAACTATCAAGAACGTCGAATCTGGAATTTCCACGAGCAACTTGACCGAGTCATTGGTGTTGATCGGATTCCTGCATCAATGCGCGTCGAGCAATTGCTCGGCAAATACATCGAGCATTAAAACTCAACCTCGAGAAACCGCGGGGTTGCCGTCAGTCCACATCACCACGAGACGACGGAAACTAATTCGCCACCCTTCTGGAGTGCGTTTCAATTCGTCTTCATAACGACCAGCAATAATGAAGTTTGGTCCCCCGTGAGCTGCTTTGCGAACATGTTGCGCCTGCAAATAACAACGACATGTTGCGGTGTCACCCTGAACAACAATTTGATGATTTGAAATGAGATGCTGAGTTTCGTCCATGCGAGACAGCGCAGTTTCAACACGCTTCTTAATGGCAACACGACCAACGACATCTTCTAAAAGGTCACCATTGGCATCTTCAGTAAACACCGAGTCCAGAACCGACCAATCTTTGGTATCTAAAGCCCAGCAATAGCGGATAGTCACATCAGTGATTGCCGCACGATCAACGAGCAACTGGTGTGCGTCGCTACTGGGCAATGTGTCAATCGTTTGAATCTCAAACATCTCGTCTCCCTCTATCTCGTCTCAACCGTAGTCGGATATGGCACGCTAGGGACATGTCCATCCTTGGCCGACCGGTCCAAATTGCTTACAGCGCCCGAGGTCAAGACACGCTTGAAGAGGCGGCCGACGAGTTTCGACAGCGCACCAGCTGTGGCCCGTTTGTTTTTGCCCATCACATAGAGATCGCCTCGTGCACGATCAATGGCGAGCCGGGCACGTTCGATCACTCGTCGGCATATGGCTGGTGGGGCGAGATCATGGTTGAGTTGGTTCGCGAGCACTCTGCTCCGCTCGGACCAAGCCCATCGGGCTTGCACCATATGGCGTTCATGGTCGAATCGTTACCCGCCGGGATTGACTGGTGTGCCCAACAAGGTTGGCCACTCATTCTTCATGCCCAAACCAGTGGTGGACAAGAGTTTGTCTTTTGTGATGCTCGACATGACCTCGGACATTTCATCGAAATGTACGAACCATCCGAACGTTTATTGGGCTTCTACGACTATGTGAGAAATCTGTCGCTCACATAGTCGTTCAAGCAATTCACATAGTTGAGTCGTCGACCCAACTTCCGTGGAAGCCAAATGGCACACGCTGCGGCAGATGCACACGGGCGACTGGTGTTTTGGAGAGATCGCTGGCATCCAAAATGACGAGGTCCGTCGAATCAGTTGCATCGTCGTAGACGAATCCCATGGCATAACCCTCGTCTTCGTTAGACGACGCAGAATCTTGTACAAAGACAAACTCACCAGGATGAGCATTCGGTCCAAGATCATGAATGGTCTTTGAACCGTTGCTCATGTCGTAACGTGCCACAACGCCAGGCTCGCCCATTTCTCCGGTTGCGCCAGGACGTGAGCCGGCAACCCAGCCGTAACGGTGTTTCAAGCCAATCACACGATCGTCGACACGCGGGAATGCATGAGCCCAGTCGTCTACTTGAGTTTCACGTACAGCGCCAGTTTTCATATTGAACGACCAGCGATACATGTAACACGGCTCGAAGCTGTCCATTGATCCACGCCACATTGATTCGTGACGACCCACATCGCAAATCACTTCATCACCATCAACGTAAGCATTCAATGGGTGGAAGACATAGCACGGGTCAACATTGAACCAACGCACATCTTTATCGGTGCCCATGCGCGGCATGATGCCGATGCGGGCGCCGTAGTTATCGTCCCAACCAATTGGCGGAAGTCCTTCAGCCATTTTGTCGAGGTTGAACACCACAGGCAGGTCCATAAAGATTGCATGATCGCGGGTGATCATGAAGTCATGCATCATCGTGCCGGCCGGAACAGTGATATCTGCCGTGTGCACTAACTGTCCACTGCCATCAAGTACGTGATAGGTCAAAAATGGAGCGACTGCTGAATAACCAAAGAAATGCAACTCATTGGTTTCAGGACACAACTTCGGGTGCGCTGTAAATGCAGTCTTCAGTTTTCCACCGAAGTCCTCACTACCAATCGTTTCGAGTTCTCGCGAAAGTTCCCAAGGCAAGTGACCTTCTTCTAGGGCCCAAATACGACCAGCGTGTCCGAGCACGTGAGTATTGGCGGCACTCGCGGTTGGATCAAACATGGTCTCGGGATCCATTGCATCAAGACCCTTTTCCCACTTCGGGGTGCGCACGTAGCGGTTGCGGTACCACTTTGCTTGGCCACCTTCAAGACGAATTCCATGAACCATGCCGTCACCAAAGAACCAGTGACCAGCCTGACCATCTTTCGGGTTCGAACCGTTGCGCACATACAGACCAGACAAACTCTTCGGAATTGAACCAGTCACTCGCAAATTCGTATCGGTGATTTCATTGAAGACCGGTGCGTAATTGCCCTTTAAAAACCACGGTGTCTTTTCCGAATCTCGGTCGATCATGTCAGTCATTTTGTTCCCCCGAACAGTTGATGAGTTGATTCTCTTGTTGATTATCTTGTTGTTTATCTTATGGTTAACGGACTTCGTTCCACCATGGTGCCACCTGCGCAGCAAATCTTTTGGCATACGTCCGAGTTAATTCATCAAGCGAATTACTTAAATCCTGATTTTCGGTCGGCGGCAACTCAGATCCACCTTGAATAGGGTCAACCCATTCCAAACGAAGACCAGCCAAAACTGAGCCAAGCAACGGCGAAGCAACTTCGTGATGTTCACTCGTCTGATGGCTGATAAACGCTCGAAAATCGGTGAAGGCCAAGAGCGTGTAATACGTCTGCGGTTCTGATCCTCGCCAATACTCATAGCGCAACAAACCAGGTTCACTACCGTGACTGGCTCCATAGAGGTCTTTCGAGATCTGCTCGAACTGCGCCTCGCAACCGGGCTTCACCTTGATATGGGCGAGAATCGTGGCCATGTCGACACCGTAACAAATCTGCTGATTCTAAAAATCAGCCGACGAGTTTTTCGCTTAAGGCCCATAACATCGCGGCCCTTGCTGGGTCGACTGCCCGGGCAGCTACTCCCCCTTCATTGAGCTCCCCATCAGGAACAACGGCACTGACGTTGCAGTCTTCGCAATACTCGCCGCCACGGCCTTCAAGCAACGGCGACGTAGCCGCCCATACCGAAGTGGCGGCACCTTGCTCGGGAGTTTTCCAAGCCATTACTGCTGGGCTTTCAGATAAACGAGAGATGAGTGACGCCATGGTCTCTTCGGTCATATAGCGACCAAGTTCAGTATGAATGACTCCTGGGTGAACCGCGAAAGCACGAACACCCTTGTCTCGGTAACGCTTGTCGATTTCAACTGCATGCAAAACGTTGCAGGTCTTGGCAGCACCGTAGGCCAAGAAGGGTTCGTAGTCACGACGTTCAAAGTTCACATCCTCAAAATCAACATCACCCATTCGGTGTCCGGCCGAGCTCAACACCACAACACGTGCTGGCGCAGATTCGACAAGTCGCGGCAACAAATCACGAGCCAACAAGAAATGTCCGAGGTGATCAACTCCGAACTGTTGCTCAAATCCGTCAACAGTGTGTCCGAGTGGCGTCGCCATAATTCCGGCATTCAAGATCAAACCATGCAAAGGAAGACCGCTCGCCATGAACTTAGCGGCCGCAGCACGCACTGATTTCAATGAACCCAAGTCAAGAATCAGACTTTCTAACTTTGCATCAGGATGAGCCGCACGAATTCCGGCAGCAGCAGTTTCATTCTTGGCTTGATCGCGAGCAGCCATCACCACGATGGCACCTTTAGAAGCCAATGCTCGTGAGGTCTCAAGCCCCAGTCCACCTGATGCGCCAGTCACCAAGAATCGGCGGCCCTGTAGATCAATACCATCCAAAACTTCGTCGGTTGTAGATGTTGCAGAAAAACCACTCGTTGTCGTCATGACCGAAGCGTACGTTCGTGATGATCACATCAACGAGACGAGACGAGACTCAACGATTTAGCCGAGCGGTCCTCCGGCGAACCAACGATCAAACATCGGTTTAATGGCACTCCACACCAGTTCAACGATCAATCCACTCGGCGGTTGAACATAGGTAAACGCCCCGTAGCCCTTATCTGGTGACGCCTGTGCCATTGCCAAAGTCCAACCTTGCGCAATGAGCGCCTCGGTTTCGCCTTTAACGTCATCGCTCCACACACCCACATGATGAATGCCGGGGTTCACGCGACCATCCCAAATTGAACCAGGAGCACCCTCGAGCAGTTCAATGTGCTGCGGACCTTCAGCAGAATACGTGAACTTCAAAGGAATCGTCTGTTCCCCACCTGATGGAGTCCACACATGCTGTTCACGTTCTTGGGGCTCACACCAAGTCACGCTCAACGAGTCACCAAGTTCTTTCATTGCTAGTTCAAGATTCGGCACACGAATTCCTTGGTGATAGCAACGGTTGTAATTAACTGTTCCCATGATGACTTCTTTCGTTGGGCAATTCGGCTAAAAAGTAACTCGATTAATGCCGCTTAGATGCGACGTTGGTGACCTTCCCAATACGGAGCACGTAATGGTTGCTTTTGAATCTTGCCGGTTCCGGTACGCGGAATATGTTGAACAAAGTCAACCGAACGAGGGGCTTTGTAACCAGCCAAAAATTCACGACAATGCGCAATGATCGCTTGAGCAGTTTCGGGCGACGCCGAGATTCCTTCGGCCACCTGAACGAGTGCTTTCACACTTTCGCCAAACTCTTCATCGGGCACGCCGATCACTGCCACATCTTCAACAGCGGGGTGGGCCGCGATGACACCTTCGATTTCGGCTGGGTAGATATTCACTCCACCAGAGATAATCATGTCAATCTTGCGATCTGATAGCCAGAGATAACCATCAGAGTCGATATATCCAACATCACCTGTCGTAAAGACTCCTGGCTCGAGATGAGAATCGCGAGTCTTTGCTTCATCGTTGTGGTAGGTAAAGTCGGTGCCCATTTTGTTTTTGAAATAGAGCGTGCCTTCTTGACCTTGGGCAACGCGCTCGCTCTCATCGTTCACCACGATGACTTCAACAGAGTCGAGCGGCTTACCGACGCTTCCGCCTTTGGCTAACCACTCGGTTGAAGAAACTGTCGAGATAATGGAACCTTCGGTACTGCCGTAATATTCGGTGATTTTCGGACCCCACCAATCGATGAGTCCCCTCTTGACAGCCGGAGGACACGGTGCTGCTCCATGCCACACGGTCGTTAGCGATGCTCCTGAGAATTCATTCTTTACTTCCGCTGGCAAATCAAGCAATCGCTTCATTTGCGTGGGAACAAGGTGCACATTTGTACATGAGTACTGATCGATCATCTGCAGCATTGCTGCCGAGTCGTACTTGTGTTGCATGACAGTTGTCGATCCACCGATCATCGGGAAGAACGAAAAGGCCCATTGAGCCGAATGATAAAACGGCCCGCACAACATGGTTCGACCCGGTATCGGCAAGAAGTTTGAAAAGCCAGCGGCGATGAACTTCATGATGTCCGGCGTCATGGCCATACCACCCGACAATGCTCCGCGTACGCCCTTCGGGCGACCAGTGGTACCAGACGTATAGAACATCGGACCACCAAGCATTTGATCAGTAGGTTCATCAGCACTTGCCGAAGCGAGAACTGTTTCAAAATCAATAAAACGTGAATCGAGTCGAACAGCAGCATCGTCGGTCGTTCCGATACCAACGACAACTGAAACTACATTTGCCCGATCATCTTTCAACGAGGCCGAAACGGCAGCATCAAATCGTTGATCAACAATCACTGCCTTCGTGTCAGCATCGGCGTACACATACGCAAGTTCGTCCGCCACCCAGTGCCAGTTGACTGGCACATAGGTCCAACCGCCATGAGCACACGCCATAGCAATTTCGAACCATTCACACTGGTTCCCAGCCACCACTGCGATCGTGTCACCCGTTTTGAGTCCATGCGAGCGAAGACCATTCACTAATCGGTTCACTCGCTCATCAAGTTCAGCCCAAGTAACACTATGTGTTTCATCAACGAGAGCAATTTCGCTCCCGCGGTCAGCTACATGAGATTGCGTCAAAATGGCCATGTCTATTTCTCCTGTCGTCCAATGGGATACCACGGAATATCAAATGCTTCTTGCCCAGCTACTTTTAAAACTCGATCAGCGATTAACCAGCGACCTGCCACCTTGGCAAAACGATCGTGGTATTGAGCCCATAAATGCGCATCGGGCTTTCCGTCGGCGAAACGGTGCCAGGCGTACAAATATGTGATCGTGTTCGCCGAATCAACTGAATCAAAAGTTACTTCAATATTTGATACATGATGACTCGTCGCTGCGAACCGATGCAGCCCAGCACCAAGACGATCACGCACATTCTCTTTACCGCGGGTGACCGTTCCCATACCTGGGCCGTAATCAACGGTGCAATCATCGGCGAAACACTCAGCGACCGCTTCAGCATTCACCAAGTCGACATTGCGACAATACGCGTAGATGACATCAACGATCGCTTGCCGTTCAACAAGTTGTTGTAGCGGGTCAAGCGACATGAGAGCTCAATTGAAGATCAGGCTGTGATCAGCGTGACAAAATGGTGACGCCCGAAATTCCGGGAGCGCCATACACGTGGGTGTACGCAACTTTGGGATCATTAGGCACCTGACGAGCACCGGCCTGACCACGAAGCTGAAGAACGTTTTCGTAAACCTGACGCAATCCAGATGCACCAATCGGTTCGCCGTTCGCCAAGCAACCACCATCGGTGTTCACTGGGAACTTGCCACCGATTTCGGTTTCTCCAGCCTGAATCATGAACTCTTGTTCACCGTGTTCACAGAATCCGTTTTCGGCCATGTGCATCACTTCGGCACCAGCCTCGGTGTCTTGTAACTGTGCAATGTCGATGTCTTCTGGTCCGATGCCAGCCATTTCAAAAGCGGCCTTTGACGAGTCAACAGTCGGTCCAGCGTTGTGCTCAAGAGCGATAGACGGTGCCAACACTTCGAAACTTCCGAAGCGACGACTACGAACCACAGCAGCATTCAAGAAAATCGGCTTGTCGGTGTACAAGTGAGCTTTATCAGCGCGAGCCAAGATGAGCGCCACTCCGCCTTCACCAGGCGAGCAGAACA
>JBIIMF010000015.1:0-23003 GCA_044338135.1 Ilumatobacteraceae bacterium
CCAGCTGCCAGTCCATTCCGGCCTATGTGACTTTCGCCCAATTGCAAAAAACACTTGACGGATCGTCTTTTCGGTTTTAGTGTTAAATGCGTTCGGCGAGGTCTTGTCCCCCTCATGATCTCGCCGCCGACCTGATACCGGTGGCGAAGTCACAAGCTTCGCCACCGGTACCCCCCCAACTCAATTATCTGAAAAGGCAGCGTGACATGTCAGCTCTTGAAGCCTTCGAATCCAATGTTCAGCCATCGGTGAACTGGATGGACGATGCGGTATGTAAGGGTCGCACCAAATTGTTCTTTGCTCCTAAAGCCGAGCGCCCCCAAGCTCGAGTGCGTCGCGAGGCGCAAGCCCGCTTGCTGTGTATCACGTGCCCCGTGAATGACAAATGCCAAGTGTTCGCCCGTGACAATCGCGAATACGGATTCTGGGGTGGCGAGTCCGAAGAAGAACGTCATCTCGCTGGGTACACCGTCGCAGCGCCAATCGGTATCCGGGCGCGAGGAATGCGCTCCGTTAGTTGATCAATCTCCCTGAGTTAATCAATCTCTTCGCCTGACCCTCCACCTAGGGTGACGGCAGTGAATCCGTCAACTTCTGAAGCGACAGCCAACTTCGCCATCGTCGATATCGAAACGACTGGTCTGCGCGTTGCTCAGGACGAGATCCTGCAAATCGCCGTCGTTCTTCAAGATTGGAACTCTGAACCCATCCGTTCGTGGTCGACATATGTCCGACCATCACGTTGGCTCTCACGCGACCTCGGTCCACACCATGTCCACGGAATCAGTCGTCGGCATCTGGTTTTCGGATCTACTCCGGCAAAAGCCATGAAGAAGTTTGCCGACATGACGGCAGGGCGGATCGTCGTTGCCCACAATGCCGAGTTCGATACCAGTTTTTTACGAGCGGCAGCAGCCCAACACGACATCGATCTTCGCTGGCAAGGAGTCGCGTGCACACTCAAGATGTCCCGCAAACTCGACCCTCAACGCCAACAAACACACAAATTGGCGACGCTATGTGAAAGATACGGCGTCGATCTCATACACGCCCACGATGCCCTGCATGATGCCACGGCCACAGCGCAACTTCTCCCCCATCTACTCCGCGGCAATGGCGTGAGTGATGCCGCTGGGATTCAACCTTTTTTACTTGCATAACGCCTCAGAATGGTCTGAGCCGTTTCGGGACCTAGATGTTGCCAATCAACTGGTGTCACGACAATGGCGCGTGCGCCGAGACGCACCAACAGTCGCTGCATCCAGCGTTCCGTATTCGCCACCACTTCAACATTTACCCAATCGGCATGCTGAACGACCTGACCAGTCGGCGACACCCCAATGCCAACACCTGGATACTGTTCAAGCACCCACAACCAAGCTGGGTCGATTTGCAGCGTGACCTTGCGTCGTTCTTCAGAGTGAGCAAACCAGTCATCGCGAGGCGTTGCGACAATTTGATGTGACTGGTCCGTGACGACAACCTGATCCAGGCGATCGAGTCGGAATGTTCGTTCAGCTTGTGCTTCTAAATCGTGGGCTCGCAAATACCAATGATCCTGATCGAGGAACACTTCTAGCGGAGCGACTCGTCGTTGCGCGGATTGGCCGGTCGCCACTGACCAATAATCAAAACTGATCACCACCGCATCACGAATTGCTCGACTCAAAACATCGACCGAATCTGGTGTTTCAAGCTCGACCGCAAAAGAATCTTGGATATCTAGATCAATCGCCTCAGCAACTTTGGCCAGCGCCCGCGATAAGGCACCCGACGTATCAACCCCAGGCAACTGTTGGGCGGCCGTCGCCGAAGCAATCAATGAAAATGCCTCGGGTACCGTCAACCGCAATGGACGTTCAAAATATTTCGGAATTCCAAAGTGCACTTCATCTTCATCTACCCAGAGGTCGATGAGGTCACGGGGGTCTTGCGAGACTCCGCACATTGATGCAAGCGTTAAATCGGCAACCAAGTCAGCAACTGACATCCCGAAATGATCAGCCATTTCTTGAGTTGAGACTGTTTGTCGCTCCATCAACCACGGCAACATCACCAGCAGTCTGCGTAAACGAATATTGACTGGACGCGGGCCACGACGAATCATGATGCGCCTCCGACCGCAAGATCGGTTAACCAATCAATGACATGTTGGCGGAGTCGTGCTGGTTCAAGAACTTCGGCCCGATCAAGAAAGCCCAATAGCCAGTGTTGAAACGCTTGAACATTGGCGCACGGAATTTCAAAGATTGCCGAACCGTCACTATTTCGCTCAATCAAAGATTCGTGACCGTATTGGCCCAGCACGTTGTTGACATCCGTGGCGTCAATTCGTACTTTGGCGATGTCACCGCCGACGTCAATTGAATCGGGCAACTCTTTGAGATCTGTCGGGAAAGATGTGCGCACATCAAAATCAACCGGACGTTCAAAGGTTTCGCCTTCAGCGACAACAACTTCGCCGACAATGCGATCAACACGAAAAGTTCGCATCGCTCCAACTGAACGATCATTTCCGACCAAGTACCACCAACCAGATCGCGCCAACAAGCCAAATGGTTCAAGCTCCCGAGATCGACCGTTATAGGTAAACGAGACGACTCTTTGTCGGCTCATTGCCTCATGCAGCGTCGGCAACTTTTGATCGACAGGAAGTGTTGCCTGGACCGCTGGTTGCTGTGTCGGAGTTGAGCCCGAATCCATATCTACTTTCCACAGAGCCTCTTCGCCCCACGATTGACCCATACGCATTGCCGCTACTGCGACTCGCAGGGCCGCCGCTTCATGACCAGTGAGTTCGAGGTCGCCCAACTCATATGAACTCCGTTTAATGCGGTAGCCCGTCGTGCCGGCTTTGTCGCCACCGAGAACCTCGGAGTCAATCGGAATCCCTTCATCGCGCAAAATCGCCTTATCTCGCTCGAATGCCGCTCGCGCCGCCACCAAGTTTTCGGGATACTGACCCTTGAGATCATTGCGAATCTCTTCAAATGAAAGATGACGTCGCGTTGAAAGAAGGAGCGCCAATAAATTCGTGACTCGTTCAAGTTGATGCACAGTACGTAAGACCTTATTGAGTGGGTGGATCGTCAATGGAACGATGGTGTGCGAACCAAGACATCAAAGTGTGGGTTGATGAGTCAAGATCTCGGTGATCTTGCCGTGAAAAATCGGTGAGTTTGGCCCCCAAAGATGTCGCCAATTCTTTACCGAGCTCAACACCCCACTGATCAAAACTATTGATGTCCCAAATTGCGCCTTCAAAGAACACCACGTGCTCATAGAGCGCAATCAGTTGACCGAGAATCGCAGGTGTCAACCTCTGCGCGACAATTGTTGTGCTGGGCCGATTGCCATCAAACACACGATGCGAACGATGCTCTTCATCAGGAAGTTGCTCAACACTTCGGCCAAAAGCCAGTGCTTGGCTTTGCGCCAGCATATTGGTAAACAGAAGTTCAGTTCGTTCGCGATCATGTTCACCTGACTGCGCAAAGCCAATGAAATCAATAGGGATGATGTCGGTCCCCTGGTGCAATAACTGCATGAAGGCGTGTTGACCGTTAGTGCCCGGCTCGCCCCAAATCACTGGCGAGGTTGGGTAACTGACACGCGACCCATCCTTGCGGACGCTTTTACCGTTGGACTCCATGATGAGTTGTTGAAGATAAGCAGGGAAACGGCGCAGATCATACGAGTACGGAATAATTCCTCGACTACGCGCACCCAACGCTGCGGTATTCCAAACATTAAGTAAGGCGAGGATCAGTGGAGCATTGTCTCGACCCTTGGCATGATGAGCATGGAGATCCATTTCGTGCATACCGCCGAGAAATTCGCCGAACACCTCTGAACCAATCGCAATCATGACTGAAAGTCCGATGGCGCTCGGCACCGAGTAACGACCGCCTACCCAGTCCCAGAATTCGAACATGTTTTTCGTATTGATGCCAAAGGCTTGAACTGCTGCGGAATTTGTACTGACTGCGACAAAATGTTTCTCAACTGCGGCCTCACCGAGTTGGGACACCAACCATGATCTGGCGGCTCTCGCGTTGGCCAAAGTTTCCACAGTGGTAAATGTCTTTGACGCGATAACAAAAAGAGTTTCCGCTGGGTCAAGCCCACGCAGATTGTCCGCCAAATCGGCTGGGTCAACGTTGGCAACAAAACGACATTCAATGTCGCGAGTGCGATCTGAACGCAATGCCTCGTAAACCATGACTGGACCGAGATCACTGCCACCTATTCCAATATTGACGACAGTGCGAATACGAAGACCCGTCGCTCCGAGATGTTCGCCGGATCGAACGCTTTGAGCAAAGGCGACCATCTGATCGAGCACACGATGAACATCGACCGCAACGTCGCGCCCACCAATCAAGTATCTCTCACCCCGCGGTGACCGCAGCGCCATATGACCAACCGCCCGATTCTCGGTGATATTGATCGAATCGCCTTGAGCCATTTGTTCAAATGCCGCGTCGGTTTGTCGCGCCTGCGCCAACGAGACGAGTCGATCCATGATTTCGTCATTGACCAATTGCTTGGAATAGTCAATGTGAAGACCGACTGCACTCAACGACAACTTGCTGGCACGAGCATCATCACGAGAAAATTCGTGTTGCAGAGAACTCGGAGGCATCATCGCAAGCAATTGAGTCCATTCTGAGGTCGTCTCAAGTGCATCCACAGAGAGAACGCTAGTAGACAACTCAAGGGATGATAGGAAAGTGACGTGAGTTCTGTCGCTCGTGAGTCACATAACCAAGCCCCGAAGAGCGTCGATCTCTCATCTTCTGGTACCTCATCTGATCAAAGCGGCATTCTGGCTGGGGTTGCCGCGTATTTGATGTGGGGATTCATCACCGTCTACTGGAAAGCGCTGAAAGAATTCGCCCCTCTTGAACTCATCGGCTACCGCATTTTCATGTCAGTCATATTGCTCGTTGTCCTTTTGGCGTTGCGAGGTCGACTCTCCCCCTTGTTCCGGAAACTAACGACCGAACAATTATGGACACGGGTTTCATTCGCCGCAATTTTGCTCGCCATCAATTGGACGACGTACGTCGTCGTCGTCCACGACGGCAAAGTGATTGAAGCGGCACTTGGGTACTTCATAGCTCCGCTCGGAACCATGCTGATCGGCGTCAAAGTTCTCGGTGAAAAGATCCGACCAATTCAACTTGCGAGTGCACTGTTGGCCCTATCTGCAGTCATAGTTCTGACTTTCAGTTACGGGCGAATTCCGTATCTTGCTCTTGCCATGGCCGTTTCATGGGCCCTCTATGGACTCCTAAAACGTCAAGTTCCTTTACAACCGCTTGAGAGCCTGATGTCCGAAACGGTGGTACTCGTTATCCCGGCCGTTGGTCTCATTATCTGGTTTTCTCGTAACGACAATTCAGTCCTACATTCGGCCGATTTTCGGCACGTCGTTCTGATCTTGCTTTCTGGCGTCGTCACAGCAGTTCCACTTCTACTCTTTGCTGCAGCCGCGCTCAAACTTCCATTGACCGTTCTCGGCCCACTTCAATACTCAGTACCAACAATCAATTTCCTGCTCGGCTGGCTGGCATATCACGAGAAATTAACGCCAAGCCGTATTATTGGGTTTGGTCTTGTTTGGATTGCCCTCGTCATCGTCACAGTCGATTCAATCCAACGCGCCCGACGCGCACCAATAGCAAAATAACCAAAGACTTTGGGCGAAAGGACTTCTTGCTCGTGCCAACCACTCGAAAACTACGAATCGCAATATCTGTTCTGGGTTGTATTTCACTGATGGTCGCGTGTTCGACATCACCGAAGAACTACAAGACCGAGGGTGAGAAGTTCCTTGAGAGCGAAGATCTCGCCAAGAGCGCTGGATACCGCTACAAATACGCGCTCTGTGACCAACCCCAAACAATTCAAGTTGGAACTCAGTACGCGTGCATCGCAACCGACAACGACGACAACAGTTGGGAATTCATCATTGAAATCACCGGTGACCGCGAACTTACTGTTGTGTCCGGAAAAGTCGTTCGATAACGAGGCTTACGCCTTCTTGTCGACCAATTTCCAAGCAAGCGGAGTCAACAATCCAGCAAACGTAAGTTTGACAAGGTCGCCAGCGATGAATGGGGTCAAACCCCAATTGATCGCATTTTCCTCACCATTGAATACTGGAACTTCCAAGTTGTGGGCCAGCCAAGCCACGCCAAACATATAAACAATGGCACTACCCGCCAACATTGCCGGCAAAGAAGTTGCGAAGTTACGGTCTTGGCCGCGCTCAGCGAGATATCCGACAAATGCAGCAGCGACAACAAAACCAAGCAGGTATCCAGCGGTACTGCCTGTAGCGATATGCCAGCCAGCTTTGACGCTCGCACCTGAGCTATCACTGGCGTACCAAGCGACTGGCATAAAGATTCCAGCAATCCAATACACGCCCATACTCAATGCACCTCGACGCCAGCCGAGAGCGGCTCCTGATAGCAACACGGCCAACGTTTGACCGGTTATCGGAACAGGGGTGAAACCGAGGGTGAACCGCACTTGCGCCAAGACCGCAGTGAATACAGCAAAACTCACAACAAGAATCGCATCACGAACAATGCGGTTTGTGCGTACTGATGTTTTCCCAACAAAATCAACAAGAGTCTTCGGGGCTGTGGAAATTGCTACTGACATACGTACCTCCTGAGTGCGATTTCAAAAATCTATCAAGGTCAAGCCGTACCAGCCCACTCCAAATTCCGCTAATTTACAGTTTGATTACCCGAGGACCGACAAGTTCCCGTTCAAACTTTTGCACCTGATGCCAGTTGACGTTCAAATGTGACACGCTGGAGATATGCGCAACCAGGAACCAAGCCTCGATGAACAAATCACAATTCTGCCTTGGTGGCAGAACCCACTAAATTTTGTGGCATTAGGACTTTCAATGCTGATTTTTGGTATTGGCATCGGCTACTACTTCGGTGATTCCGCAGCTACCCCAGACAAGAGCAAAGTAGATATCGGCTTCCTACAGGACATGCGCTACCACCATGACCAAGCCGTCGAAATGGCCTACTACTACCGCACCTCGGTCGCCGATCCCATGCCTCGTCTCAACTTGTTAGCTGAAGAAATTTTGCTTTCACAGCAACTCGAGAGTGGCCGGATGGTACAAATGCTCCGTTCATTCAACGAAATCGAAGCCAACGACACCGGAACCGCAATGACATGGATGGGTCATCCAATGCCCATTGAAGAGATGGACGGTCTTGCGAGTCAGGCCGAACTTGACTCT
The DNA here is from genome assembly GCA_044338135.1 of Ilumatobacteraceae bacterium. Taxonomy (GTDB): domain Bacteria; phylum Actinomycetota; class Acidimicrobiia; order Acidimicrobiales; family Ilumatobacteraceae; genus Casp-actino8. The sequence goes on from JBIIMF010000015.1 coordinate 7,283, forward strand.
TTGGCCGCGGCAACTGGTGACGAAGCTTCAAAGATTTTTGCAACCTTGATGATCAATCATCACAACGGCGGAATCGCGATGGCTCAATACGTGATCGAACATGGTTCAAACAAAGACGTCATCAGCATGGCGAAGTCAATGATCAAAGGCCAACAGGCCGAAGTCAGCGAACTTCAGGCAGTGCTTGATTCTCTCGCCTGAAGATTTATCTCGTCGCGTTAGTGCAGCGGGTCAAGCAATGAACAACTAAGCAGCGGGAACGGTTGTCGGTGTCGTCGAAGTTGTCGTCGTAGCTGTCGGCACTGTCGTCGTAGCTGTCGGCACTGTCGTTGTCGTCGCCCTGACCGGAAGTGTCGTTGTTGTTGAAGTAGTTGTGGTGTAACTCGGATCGTTCCAGTTAAAGCGCGGAGATTGCGCTCCATAAGCTTCGGGTTCCTTAACGCCATCAAAAACAAATACTTGATCGCCCTTGGCAACGAGTGATTGGTAATAGTCAGAAATGTGCATCGGAAGGCGAATACATCCGTGCGATGCTGGAAAATCTGGAACTTCTTTGGCGCCGTGAACTGCGATTCCCTTGTTGAAATACACCGGGTTGTACATGCCGCCCAGTTGACTCTCGCGACGACCCACGACCATTCGGTAATACTTGTACACACCGCCGGGCGTCCATGACAAGCCACAAACACCCTTCTTGATGGGTTCGGTTCCAGTCTCGTTGCCTTGTTCACCTGGAGAGATGGTGACTTCTTCGCACCACTCTTCGTTATCGCCTGACGAAACGTGGGTGACCAAGACCGGTTTCTCACCGTGGAAGATAATCAGTACTTGTTCGGGCAAGTAGATCTCGGTGTGGTTCGGCGTTGAATCAGGACGACGAGGAAGAATCAATAACGGATCTTGCATGCGACTCCACATTTCGGGGGTCACTTTCCCGGTGACCTGGTCACGCGGAACGCCCATGACTAATTTTTCAAAGGCCCAAACTGCTTGTTGTGTTCGTAGACCAAATGCCCCGTCGGCGATACCTGGATCAAATTTCAATTCGATGAGCCGATCTTGAATCAGTTTGATTTCAGGACCAGCAGAACCGCGACCATAGGTTTGCGTGAGTGGCAGTTTGGTCACCGGAATAGTCGACGAAGGAGTGACGATCTGGGCCAATGTCGTCGTTGGACTGTTTGCGCCATCGGATGGCGAGTCATCTGAAGCCACGACACCAATCAAAATCACGGCCAACAAAATGCTCGCTGCGGCAATAGCCGGCATCCACTGATTAATGATTGGGGAACGCGAGACACTCAACGAACTACGACGCGAAGGCGAACGTTGAGGGCGCTTTTGACTAGACACGGTTCTGAAGGATATCGCTGGTCATGCAGGGCTGAACCGTCACCCAGAACTTCACTTGCTAACGAGGGGCTCAATCGCCCGGAGTTCTTGACGTAATTCACGCATTTCCTTGAGAATCTTGACAATGACGCCGGGCGACGAGAGCGTGGAGACCCCTCGCGTTCGGGGGAAATAGTCGACCCCAAACTGCACGATGTGGTAGCCAAGTTTGTTGGCCCGAATCACCAATTCGGCGTCGATGAACGAGCCTTCGCTCTTCAAAGAAATATGTTCAAAGATTCGCCCGCGGCACATCTTAAAGGCAAAGTTGACATCGCGGATTTTGAGTCCGAAGAAGATTCGGACCAGGGCGTTGTAAAAGAACGAGTAAACGGTGCGCACATAGCCTTCGCCGGTTCGGTCGAGGCGGTAGGCACTAATGATGTCGGCTTCGTATTGACGCATCAATCGGCAAGCCTTTTGTAGTTCGACCATGTCGAATGGAAGATCGGCATCGGTATACAAAACCAAGTCACCAGTCACATTGGCAAAGCCAGTCTTAATTGAGCCACCGAGTTTGCGATTCTTCGGATGGTGTACGACGCGAACCCGACGGTCGTTAGCGGCAGCTTCATCAGCGAGTTGAGGAGTCGAGTCAGTTGATGCATCGTCAATAATCAAAATCTCGTAGTCAGCAATTTCGCCAACACTGATCAATGATCGACCAGCTTCATGCGCTGCCGACAAGGTGCGCCCGATGTACTCCTCTTCATTCCACATCGGGAAAAAGAAAGAGAGTTTCTGGAAATGCGGAATCACCGTCTCTGTGGCCACAACTTCAAGTTATCGCCAGATCAGAGAGCCTGTACTTGAGGTAAGTTGGTCATGTGAGTGACGTCGGATACCAAGATTCCCTCGGGCCCCATCCCCCAAAAAACCTCTTCAATCAAGGCTCTTTCACATTTTCCCCCCAATCTGCTCAGCACCATCGCTTGACGCCGTCTTGGGGTCGGGCCATTGCTCTGGTCTGGCTCCTGAATATGTTTGCTTTACTTTGCACTGGAGCGTCTTCACAGATCATTGGCCGACCAGTCGTCTGGCTCGATGATCAACGATGGGGCACTCTCACTTTGACGTTGTTGGTCATTGCAACCTGTTCTCCTTTGGTCGCCACTGCAATGTGGTCGTTGTTTCATGGTCCACGGGTGTGGCTTGTATCGATTGTCCCGACAATCGGCCTTGTCGTGCTCGCTGCTCTTGACCGCCACAATTCGCCAGGAAGCGCCGTGGTCACTTTGCTCCTCGGCGTTGCTGGCGCCCTGTCAATTGTGGGAGCTTTCGCTGGTCGTTATCGACTCAGCAACGCTTCTAGCGCGACGACCGCGTCTAGCTGACTACCAACCTCAGGCCCGGCGCCCGGTCGATGTTGACGAACGTGGCTCAGTGCTTCGTCGAGAGGCATTCCCGCAATCTGACACACCGCAACTGCCAAAGTTCCGGCCCGACCAACTCCAGCGGCGCAATGAACAATGACTGATTCACCACGTCGCAGTCGGTCAACGACGCCCTGATACAGCGACAAAATCTCTTCAATCGGCGGTGACGACAAGTCGTGAATCGGGTACCAGGTTGAACCATCCTTGGCCTGCAACCAAGCGAGATACTCGTCGTAACGCCCACGCAATTCACCTTCACGGACCAAACACACCACGTGGGATGCATTGACACGCTGTAGAGCTGCCGAATAGTTGGGGCCAATGAAATGTTTCCCGCATAGCCACAGTCGACCGACGAGTGAGGGCACGGGGATTTCGTGGATGCCCCCATCCATGTTCAAGGCCTGATTCATGCACTACTCACGATATGTCAACTAGATCGCCCTGAACAGTCTCATCAATAGTCACCTGACTCGGGCAGGCCGAACCGATAGCGTCAGAAACTATGTCGGCCAAGGTACTCACATCACTCCCCATCGGCGAACGAGTCGGAATCGCATTCTCGGGCGGCCTCGACACATCTGCTGCGGTGGCCTGGATGCGTGCCAAGGGAGCGATTCCATATTGCTACACCGCAGATCTTGGGCAGCCCGACGAGCCCGACTTAGCAGGCATCCCAGATCGAGCCAAAGAATACGGTGCTCAAGAAGCTCGCCTGATTGATTGCCGTACCGAATTGGTTCGTGAAGGTCTCATGGCTTTGCAGTGCGGTGCCTTTCACATCACGACTGCTGGCAAGACGTACTTCAACACCACCCCGCTTGGTCGCGCCGTGACCGGCACTTTGCTCGTGCGTGCGATGCATGAAGACGGCGTCGACATCTGGGGCGACGGATCGACATATAAAGGAAACGACATTGAGCGTTTCTACCGTTACGGATTAATGGTCAACCCCAAGTTGCGCGTGTACAAACCATGGCTTGACGAAGCTTTTGTTTCCGAACTTGGCGGTCGTACCGAGATGAGTCAATTCTTGGTGGCCAACAACTTGCCCTATCGCGCCAGCACCGAAAAGGCGTACAGCACTGACGCCAACATTTGGGGCGCAACTCACGAAGCTAAGTTGCTTGAAGAGTTGTCAACGTCAATGGAAATTGTGGAACCCATCATGGGCGTCGCTCACTATCGAGAAGACGTTGCGATAGCGACCGAAACAGTCAAAGTTCGTTTCCACGAAGGTTGGCCAGTCGCGATCAACGATCAAGAATTCGCCAATCAAGTTGAGTTAGTCCACGAAGCCAACCGTATTGGTGGTCGTCATGGACTTGGCATGAGCGACCAAATTGAAAACCGAATCATCGAAGCCAAGAGTCGCGGAATTTACGAAGCCCCCGGTTTGGCATTGCTGCACATTGCGTACGAACGACTCGTCACCGCAATTCACAACGAAGGCACGATTGAAAATTACCGCACCATGGGTCGTCGCTTGGGTCGTCTTTTGTACGAAGGACGCTGGTTTGATCCACAAAGCTTGATGTTGCGTGAACCGATCATGCGTTGGGTCGGTTCGGCGATTACTGGTGAGGTCACCTTGCGCTTGCGTCGTGGCGATGACTACACAGTGCTTGATACAACTGGTCCACATCTCACCTATTCGCCCGAGCGTTTGAGCATGGAGCGGGTTGAAGACCAACCGTTCGGACCGCTCGACCGAATCGGTCAGTTGACGATGCGTAATCTCGATATCGAGGACAGTCGGAGCAAGCTTGAGATTTACCGTGAGGCCGGATCCTTGGCCCCCGGCACCAACCTCCTCGAACTCGAATAGCCCCATTTTCCCCACTCTGTACTTTTGGTTCCAACTGTCGGAACCAAAAGTACAGAGTGGCGAGTTAGTTCCGGTTTTGGAGGCGGGAGACGAGGCCGGCGATGAGCAAAGCCCGACTCGGCATCTGACTCACATCGACCCACTCGTGATCCGCATGAGCACCGCCACCCACAGCGCCTAAACCATCCAACGTCGCTACTCCGGCAGCCGCCGTAAAGTTTCCGTCCGATCCCCCACCGACTGCGACTCCTTCAATGTCGGGCAGGCCAATCTCGCGAGCGACTTCTACAGCCATCGGGAACAACCAAGTTGACGCAGTCGGAGGCATCGGTGGGCGATTGAAGCCACCTTTGATTTCGAGACGAGCCTCGGGATTCTCAACCGTCAGCGAATTCATTAATGCATCAACACGTTCACGCTCAACTGCTTCAACAACGCGAACATCAATTGAAATCTTCGCCAGTGCTGGCACCACATTGTCGGCTGTTCCAACAATCGCAACTGTCGGCGTCACTGTTGTTCCTAGTTCTGCGTTTCCAAAAGTATTGATGCGCAAAATCTGTGCTGATGCTTCGACAAGAGCGTTGACACCTTTTTCTGGTTCAAGACCAGCATGTGAAGCGCGTCCAAGTACATGCAACTCAAATGTTCCTGTTCCTTTACGAGCCGTTTTCAAAGCCCCACCATCGGCGCTGGGCTCGAGAACTAAAACTGCACCACAAGCTTTGGCGCGTTCAACAATGAGATCGCGCGAATGGACCGATCCAACTTCTTCGTCTGAGGTAATCAAGATCTCCACACCCGACTTGTCAGCAAGCGCGGCCACTCCGTGAATTGCTTGCACAATGCCGGCTTTCATATCGAAGATTCCGGGGCCAGTTGCCTTGTCGCCATCCACCGTAAAGGGGCGCGCCGCGAGAGCGCCTTTAGGGAAAACCGTGTCGTGGTGACCAACAATCAAAACTTTTGGAGTTCCGCCACCCACCCAATGCACATGAGGGCCAGCGATACAATCAACAATCGTTGCTGATGAACCTAAGCGCTGCTCCATTATTGAAGCCAACTCACGAGCGCTCTGCGACAGAGCCGCAATGTCTAACGATGGCGACTCAATTTCAACAAGCCGGCCAACATCGCCAATCATGGTCTCTCGGTCTGGGGTCGCGATGTTTTCTGATGCCACGACACCATTGTGCCCGATATCGAGGCTCTAAGGTCGAATGAGTTACCTGAGGGGGGAACCAATGTCACTTATTTCTCGTCGTTTTTTCGCTTCAACCGTCGCCTTCGCCACGGTTATCTCGCTCGTTGCGTGCTCGAGCGACAGCGATTCAACATCTACCGAAGCGCCGACCACTCTTGCGCCACTTCCATTAGCGACCTACACAGTTCGCCCGGGCGCACATCAAATCGCCGTCATTGACGCCGAGCCTGGCACCGATCTTCAGATTCAAGCCGAGGACGGAACCGTCGCCGCCGAAGGAACGACCGATGAGCAGGGTTCATTCTTGGCTCGCAACCTCGAAGTCGGCTTGTACAAAGTCGTCAATGCCGACCTGTCAGCCGCCAGTGCTGAAGTTGTCGTTTACGACGCAACTTTCATTCCCGACCAAAGCTTCTATAGCGACCAAGAACTTCCGGCACCTGGTTTCGGATACCTCACGGCTCGCGACGGCACAACACTCTCGATCAATGTTTTGTTGCCTGGCAATGTTGAAGATGGCCCGTACCCCACCGTTGTCGAATACTCGGGCTATGCACCAAGCAACCCCAACGACACTACGTTCGGCCAATTATTCACGACACTCGGCTATGCCTACGTCGCAGTCAACATGCGCGGCACCGGCTGCTCGGGCGGTTCGTTCCGTTACTTCGAAGAATCTCAATCACTCGATGGCTACGACGCCATTGAAGCAATCGCCGCACAACCATGGGTACTCGATAACGAAGTCGGCATGGTCGGCATTAGTTACCCCGGTATCAGCCAACTTTTCGTAGCTGCAACACAACCGCCGAGCCTCGCTGCAATCACGCCGCTCTCAGTCATCGACGACAGCGCACGAAGCACTCTTCGTCCCGGCGGAATTTTGAACACTGGATTCGCAGTGAGGTGGACGAAAGAACGTATGGACAGCGCTGCCGTCTATGGCCAGGCATGGTCAAAAGAGATGGCAGATTCTGGTGACACCATATGTGCCGACAACCAAAAGTTGCGTTTACAAAACCCTGACCTCATCAGCGAAATCAATGACAACGTGTTCTACGAACCCGAAGTTGGCGACATCATCAACCCGTCAATGTTTGTTGACAAAATCAATGTTCCTGTTTTCTTGGCAGGAGCCTGGCAAGACGAACAAACCGGCGGACACTTCCCCGCATTCATCAACAAGTTCACGGGCGCTCCGCACATGTACACCACTTTGGTCAACGGTCTGCATACCGAATCACTCGGGCCGGCTGTGTTCCCCCGCTACGCCGAGTTTTTGAGTTTGTATGTCGCCAAGAAGACTCCCGATCTCACTGCAGCGAGCATCATCGCCACAGTTCTTACTCCGGGCATTTTCGGAGTAGTGACACCAATCGTGCAAGAAAATCGCTTCGCCGGAATGACCTTCGAAGAAGCGCTCAAGATTTTCGAAAGCGAACCCTCGGTACGCATCCTCTTTGAAGAAGGCGCCGCAGATGGTCAAGCACCAGGCACACCGCTCAACCGTTGGCGTGCCGATTTCTCGGCGTGGCCAATTCCCGAAGCAAAAGCAGTTCGCTACAACTTGGGCGATAACGGAACCCTCGGCACCGATGTCGCTCAGACCAGTAGTACTGACTACACCGCTGATCCATCGGCAACTCCTGAGACATTCTTCGGAGGCGAAGGAAGTATTTGGGATGCCAATATCAAATGGAACTGGGTGCGCAACCCCGAAGGCACCGCTGCGGTTTTCACCACGGCAGCACTCGCTGAAGACACCGTGATCGTTGGACCAGGTTCGGCCGATCTCTGGATTTCAACAGAAGCCGCCGACACTGACCTCGAAGTCACCATCAGCGAAATTCGCCCCGACGGTTCAGAGACCTATGTTCAAAGTGGTTGGCTCCGTGCCAGCCTCCGTGCGCTCAACGAGTCGGCCAGTACCGAACTTCGTCCCGTGCATGACTTCTTTGAATCAGACCTCATGTCAGTAACACCCGGCGAACCATTCCTCGCACGAGTCGAAATTTTCCCCGTTGCTCACCCGTTCCGAGCAGGATCAAAAATTCGTATCACGATTGACACACCTGGTGGCAACCGTGGTGAGTGGAAGTTCGCAACCATCAACGCCGGCGAAAAAGTGAAGATCTGGCACGACGCCGATCATCCTTCGTCGATTGCACTTTCAGTCATTCCTGGTCTGAAAGTCCCACCTGGCGTTGCAGCATGCGGTTCGTTGCGCGGTCAGCCCTGTCGACCGAGCTGACCAACAGCTTCAAAGAAACAGTGAGAGGTTATTGATTTTGTCAGCCGGCAAGTACTGACAAAATCAATAGCACTTCGCCAGTGTCATGTGACTCAAGTTCAAAGTCACCTAACTTGTCGGCAACAAATTCAAATGTGACGTCATCGCCAGTCTGTTCAATGTCATATCCATGAAGGTGAAATTCATCTTCAACTTCGGCGATGACATTAATTGTGACTGGTGTTCCCAAAACAACCGATGCTTCCTCGGGGACTCCCGAATCGGCATCAAGATCAATCGTGACTGATTCAGTAGCCGGGATTCCCGATGCCGGGGTCTCTTTACTGGCAGAGCTTGTTGGTGCGGCCGTACTGACTGGATCGGTCGGTGTCGCCGAAGATGATTCGGTTGAGGGGGCTTGCGACACAGACGTTGCAGAGTCATCGCTCGAACAAGCAGCAAGACCAAGCAATCCACTCAACACGATGGAAGAAACAAAAAGAGGGCGACGGTTCATTTTCATGCACCTATCGTGCCACACGACGATACAGAATTCAGGTAGCGCAACACCGACAGTTCAGTCGCTGGCAGGGAGAGCCTTGGCTTCTTTCAATTGCAGCAACTCGCCGTTGACAGCCACCGCTCCGGCACCAGCCTTTGTGCACAGCAGTTCTATGGTGTCAGCTTCATCGACATAGCGCTTCCCCATCAAGGTTCCTCCGTCGTGGCCAGCGATCATCGAGACCGACCCATCGCGGGCTGCAGCTGAAGCAATCGTCGGCACACCCCCAATAGTGACTTCGACTTCAGTTTTGGGCGACTTCACTGTCATCAATTCGGCGGTGCACACAGCGCTGATCAATCGGGCCCCAGGCTTAAAAATCATGATTGAGTTTCTCCTTCACATGCCAGTAATTCGCTCTGAACAACACGCCTTAACATCTTGCCAGTTTCGGTATGCGGCAAAGAGTCTCTGACAATGATCTCTTCGGGGGTTTTTGATCCTCGCAAAGTCGCCCGCACTGCTTCACGCAACTCATCTAAGTCAACGAAATGCCCGGCTTCAAGTACGACAACGGCGACAATTCGCTGACCCCACTCATCATCAGGAAGCCCGACAACGCAGGCTTCGGTGACGCCAGACTGAGCCAACAACACTTCTTCGATTTCTGCAGGGGCGATGTTTTCACCGCCCCGAATAATCGTGTCGTCGACGCGACCTTCAATAAAGAGATAGCCCTCAGAATCAATCGAACCTTGGTCGCGAGTACAGAACCAGCCCTCGCTATCAAGCAAACTCTTTCCTGCGTACTCGCCCGAAACTTGTTCACCGCGTAAATAAATCAGTCCAGATTCGCCAGCGCCGACAACGTTCTCGAATTCGTCACGAATTTCAATCTCAACCATTGGCAAGACTTGGCCAACCGACGACAACCTCCGTTGCACGTGAAGGTCATCAGATAAAAGCGCGGCACGATGATCATCTGGTCCAAGAACTGCAATGGTTGATGCAGTTTCGGTCAGCCCGTAGGCATTAACAAAACCTGTAGTCGGAAATGCTTCTAACGCGGCACAGATGACTTTTTCGGAAATCTTCGCGCCACCATACGACAATGTACGCAATGTTGAATGTTCAACAATCTCTCCGTTGAGTTCATCAACCACTCGAGCCAACATCGTAGGAACAACCATGGCGTGAGTGATTGCTTCACGCTGAACAGTTTCAAGCCACGCTTGAGCCGTGAACGATTGCAAATACACCAAACGTCGGCCAGAGAAAAGATTCGACAACATATTGGCAATACCGGCCACGTGATACGGCGGTACCGAAACCAACACCGCTTCTGATTCATCGGCGCTGCCAAATTCAACTGACCCCAATAAGTACGCCATCAAGTGACGATGTCGCAACAACGCCGATTTCGGTTCTGATGTCGTGCCACTCGTAAAGAGAACCACTGCAACATCATCGTCGTTTTCAGCTGGCTCGATTGGTCCGACTTCTTCAAGATCAATGTTTGATAATTCACGAAGCCAATGATCAAAAATCAGCGGCGACAATCCGATTAAACGATCTGCCGTCAATGGATCGGTCAGCACTAATGAATTCGGATAACGCTCGATCAACGATCGCAGCTGACGATCTTCCAGTCGATAATTCACTGGCACAAACGGAACGCCAGCCCAGGCTGCAACAAACAAGCCGATGGGAAGCAAGGGATGATTTTCACCTACGTAAATGACCGAGGCGTACTTATTGTGAACTTGGGTCGCCCCTAGACGAACCTGAAAACCAAAATCGCTCCCGGTCAACCGTGAATTTTCGTCACTGAGCAAAACGCGATCGTCAAACCCAGATTCGACCATCTCGACGAGCGAAGAAAGGTGCATCTCAGCTCGACTCAGTCAGATTAGAAACGAGGACCGTTGGTCTTTTTCTTTTCCGGTGCCTTGAAAGGAGCTTCGATCAACATTTCGAAGCGAGCGTCATCAGGCTGATTCGGTTCGTTCAGACGCTGCAAGTACGTCTTGATTGCTGCACGTGCGCCTGCGACATGATCACCCTTAATGCCGACCGAACGGCTGAGGGCATCCTTGGCCTTCGTGACACGTTCTTTACGAGCTGCTTTTTCTTCTTCGGAGCGAGCCTGAGGAACCTTGGTTGCTTTGGCTTGTTCGGCGGCCAGTCGGCGCGCTTCAGCGGCTTGCAATGGAGTCAATTTGGGTGAGTTGGTCACGATGGTTCCTTTGTTTACGTTGTGTTGGTGCCCAGGATGGGACTTGAACCCATACTCTCTTGTTAGAGAAGGGGGGTTTAAGCCCCCCGCGTCTGCCTATTCCGCCACCTGGGCACTGCCCAACAGGATAGGGGTTAAGCGACCTGAGGCGGTCGGTCGATGATCGATGCTTCACAAGTAAATCCGAGAGCGAGCCACATTTCGCCCCGCAACCGATCGGCCAACGGTGGGGCCAGCAGATTGGCGACGACTAGACCTTCGATCATGTCGGCCAAAACTGCAACCCAGGGTCGACCTTTCACGCGAACCGCGACCGTCACCCCGCCGTCAAAGCGACGAATCGAACGGTCGGCCCCCACAATGCGTGGCGGGCAGCGAAATCCGGGCACGGTCAAACCACGAGTACGGGCCTCACGCCCAAGCGTGCGGGCGGCGGTGGCGAAGTGAACGGTCGTGGCTTCCATGAGAAAGATCACTGTGACAAAGGGGTATGGCATAGAACCTCAGGGTCGCCGGCGAGGCAATCAACCGTTCATGCCCCACCCCCGACCTAAGGTTTCGCCGTGAGGAGCCACCATGTCTGAGACCTACAACCCCGCCCAACAAAGGGTCATCGACATGCTCGGAAAATCTGAGCCTCGACCCGACGTTCCGTCATCGCTCGCCGACGAAATCCGTGCCGATTTCGAACAGGCCCTATTACCAATCGCCCATTTTCTACCCGACATTGCCACGTACGAAAATCGGTTTTATCTCAACAAACAAGGCCTGACTAATGCTCTCTCATGCGAGGGTTTCTACCTGAATGGTCAGGGCCCTTTTGAATGGACGAGCGCCAACTGCAAGGGCACCATTGTTCACAAAGCTATTGAAGTCTCAATCAACTTGCGTCACCCCATGCCACCAACCGATCTCGTTGAAGAATCAATTTCGCGACTCAGCAACGACGCCGGAAAATCAATCAGCGAATTCCTCATCACTCTTGACGAATTCGCTCGTGCTGAACTAGTTGGCGAGTGCAGCGCGCTTTTCACGCGCTTCACTGAATGTTTTCCGCCCATCAAAAGTACGTGGATTCCCCAAGTGGAAAGTTCGCTGGCTCTCAATCTTGCAAACAACCGCATTCGCATTGGCGGAAAGGTCGACCTTGCACTTGGTAAGCCACCCGACAAAGTCATCATCGATCTCAAAACTGGGCGCTGGTCACCCGCGCACTATGACGATTTGCGTCTCTATGCACTCATTGATTTCTTAGCTATCGGCAACGCCCCGCGCAAAGTGGCGAGCTATTACCTCGACACCGCCGAAATTCATCAGGAAGATATCTCTGAAATGACGTTGCGCTCAGCCGCGCGCCGATTACAAGACGGACTCGTGCGCTCCATCGAACTCAAACTCGGAAAAGCCGATCCAGTTCTACGTCCCGCTGCGAGTTGCAATTGGTGCGCAATCAACAACGACTGTTCAACAGGTCTTGAATACCTAGCGAAAAAGCACGAAGAAGAAGGCTGGTAGTTCGTCAGCGAACATGCGGCGACATCAGTGCCACGGGCAAACCGAGGCCGACATCTTTTTTGATCGAAGCAATACGTCGACCATGTTGCACCGCGTCACGCGGCGCACCAATGGCATCGGGACCGAGCCAAGCGATTGCAGAATCAAGATCATCTACGACAAATACGACTCCCCAAATTTCTGCGGAAGTTTCAGGAGCCAGGTCGGGACGTTCAACAATTTCAAGAATGAGCGAACCAGCTCGATGAAAACCTTGACGCACCCCATGACCCGCATCACGAGTTCTCTTCAGCGGCAATCCAAGTTGATCGGTGATCGCGCCACAGGTGCGTTCGAGTGATCCGGTCGTAATGACAACGTGATCAATCGCAGTGACCGCAAATTGGTGGGTCAGTTCAGGCATGGGTTGAAGTTCGGCGATGACACGCGTTGCGACACCGTCGACTGAGTGAGTGGTGGCATCATCAGACCGCACGGTCCAGCCGGTGGCGCAACTACCACTTGGCGACGGTTCGACAATTTCGGGCAAGAAACGAAAACCTAAACCGGCAATCGAGATATAAGAAACTTCTTGTCCATCAGGTTGCCCCACACGAAAAGAAGAAAAGCCAAGACGATGCCACGGGTCGATCGACGACGACAACCACAGATCAGCGATTGTTGTCATGACGACGACACCTCTTCATTGACAGATTGATTTAAGTGAGCCCGTATGAGACCCGGTGAGATTTCTACCCCGTACCTTGGTACCGGGATTCCGGAAATCAGGTGAAACGAGAAAGAGAGACCTCAGCCGCGACCCATGTTGGGGCGCTTGCCGTGGTTCGCCTTTGAGCGGCGGAGCCGGGCCTTACGCTTCTTGGTCTTCTTTGACATAGGTATGAGAGCCTACAGCCCGAGTTGCCAGAACGAACTCGAGCGGACATGAAACCAAAACTTTTACCTTCACCCCCGGACTGACCGACGTCCCCGACCCAGTCCTAACCCAATTCCTGCTCCGACAATGACCACCGATATTGCCAAGACCCCTCGTGAAATCGGTCCGGTGTGGGCAAGTTCGGCAGCTTCAACCGACAATTCGGGGATCTTGGGCCCGACGACTGGCCCCGAAATCTCGTCGTAGGTCACCGAATTATTTTGCCCAACGGGCCCGTCGATCGTTGGCGACACAACAACGTTGGCGGTCACAACAACTGGTTCATCGGACCCCCGAGTCGTTTCCGAGCAGTCAGACGAACCCGGACTTTCGGTCATAAAGGCCACATTCACGGTCCCTTGCGGCACCTCAACCGTGCTCCGACCAAGATCGTTGGTCACGAGAAGTGCTGGCTCGCCAATCAATTCGTCCTCTGATCCGATGAAAGAAGCGAATACTTGATGACGCCCCAATGGCATGTCACCAAAATGTACATAGACCGACGCTGTCTGCACCGTTTCTGGCGTCAGCGCGTCAACGGGATCAAGCGTTCCCTCGATCTCATACGACACACATGGTTTTGGTTCGGCCAACACTGGCTGTGCTGAGCCAACACTTCCCATCATGAATAGTCCGATTGAAGAGGCAATTGTTGTGACGACCAAGTAGTTGAGTTTCATGTTCGAGTGTGTGAATGCCGTGACCGTGTGCGGTGGTCGGTAGCCTGCCTAGCGTCATGGAACGCTTCGGATTAGTCGGTCTCCCCAACGCGGGCAAAAGCTCGCTGTACAACGCTCTCACCGGTGGAGGCGCACTTGCTGCCCCCTACGCCTTTGCGACCAAAGACCCCAACATCGGAGTAGCCAAAGTTCCCGATGAGCGACTCGATCGCATTGGTGTCATGTCAAAAACTAAATCTCTGATCCATGCATCGGTTCAAGTTGTAGACATCGGCGGACTCGTTGAAGGTGCCAGTAAAGGCGAAGGCCTCGGCAACAAATTCTTGGCCAACATTCGTGAAGTTGACGCGATCGTTCTTGTCTTGCGCGCTTTTGAAGACGACGATGTTCCTGGCCCGTCCGATCCACTCGAACACTTGCGCGTTGTTGAAATTGAACTCGCCTTAGCCGACCTCGAAACGGTCGAGAAGCGACTCAATCAGGCGACCCGTCAAGCCAAGCTCGATAAATCTGCCGCTGCCGAACTCGAGGCACTGCAAGCTGCTTACGACGCACTCAGCCAAGGACTCCCCCTGTACCGTGCCGGGCTCAAAGAAGAGTGGCGCGAAACTCTGAAGCCATATTTCTTGTTGACCAATCGCTCGGTGTTAGCCGTCGTGAATGTCGGCGAAAACGAACTCGACAAAATTCCGGCAGTTGAAAAAATCGTGCGCGATGAATTCTCAACAGCCGGCGCCAATGTTGAAGTCATTGGCATGTGCGTGCAACTCGAGGCAGAAGCAGCCACGATTGTCGATCCAGTTGAGCGCGCCGAAATGCTCGAGGGATTCGGTTTGGGCGAAGGTGCTCTTTTCCGTATGGTCCGCAGCGCTTATCACTTGCTCGGATTACGTACGTATTTCACAACTGGTGAAAAAGAAACTCGGGCCTGGACTTTTTACGCTGGTTCAAGCGCTCCCGAATGTGCTGGTCGCATTCACACCGATTTCCAGCGTGGCTTTATTAAGGCTGAAGTCATCCACTGGGATGAACTACTTGAAATAGGCGCATGGAACAAGGCCAAAGATGTTGGCAAGATCCGCATCGAAGGCAAGGAATACCATCCCGAAGATGGCGACGTGATGGAGTTCCGCTTCAACGTCTAAGTTTGTTCAAGGTTCATCGTTCGTCAGCCAAAAACTGCACATTCAAGGAGGCGAGACATGACAGTACATTCAGCTTGGCTCGTCACCGATGGTCGCGTGATTGCAAGTGCCGACATTGCCAACGACCGAGCGTCGCGACGTAAAGGTTTGTGTGGACAAACACACATCGAAGGCGCCTTTGTCATTACGAACTGTCGCTGGGTACACACTTTTGGGATGCGTATGCCCATCGATATCGCATACCTTGATGCCGACGGAAATGTGATCAAGACCGTGCAGATGAACAAGTTGCGCCTCGGAGCGCCCGTGTGGCACGCACAGATGGTCATTGAAGCCCAAAAGGGAGCATTCGCTCGCTGGGGAGTACATGTCGGCAACAAAATTGAAGTGCGCGACAGCAATAACGACGACAACGAATCGGCTTCGCAATGAGCAACCTCATTTTGGTGGCCACACCACTTGGGAATATGGGCGATATCTCGCCTCGTGCGATTGAAGCACTCACCAATGCTGGGCTCGTGTGTTGCGAAGACACCCGACGTACCGGTTTGCTCTTGCATAACTTAGGTATTGAGGCGACATTGATGCGCGTCGACGATCACACCGAACACGCCTCAATTCCGCGAGTGCTTGATGCACTCAATGAGGGTCGCGACGTTTGCCTCGTCACCGATGCAGGGACGCCCGGAATCAGCGA
>JBIIMF010000021.1:0-19046 GCA_044338135.1 Ilumatobacteraceae bacterium
CCGCGATCGAAGCGGTGTGGCCGACGAGTGACGTCATGGTCATGAGTGCGGCGGTGGCCGACTTCAGGCCTGTCTCATGTGCGACACAAAAGATCAAGAAAGACGGGGGAATCCCACAGATTGTCCTTGAGGCAACACCTGATATTTTGGCTGGTCTCGGAGCCTCAAAGCGGCCCGGTCAGGTACTGGTTGGGTTTGCAGCCGAGACGTCAGACTTGGTTGCCAACGCTCAAAGCAAGCTCGAACGCAAGAACCTTGACCTGATCGTGGCCAACGATGTCAGTCAACCTGGCGTGGGTTTTGCCCATGACACCAATGCGGTCACCTTCCTACGACCCAGCCAGGCTCTAGAGTCTTTGTCGTTGACAGACAAGCGGGCTGTGGCTCGGGCGTTACTCGACATCGTCGTGCAGATACGGGCAAATCAGTAACTGCATTCACAGTTTTATTGAACACACTTCTTTCGCTGAAAGAGATGACACGGAGCCATCATGAGTCGTAATTGGACATTCACTTCTGAAAGCGTGACCGAAGGTCACCCCGACAAGGTCGCCGATCAGGTTTCTGACGCGGTACTTGACGCGATCCTTGCGCAAGACCCTCATGCTCGCGTTGCGTGCGAAACTTTGGTGACAACTGGTCTGTGTTTGGTCTCTGGTGAAATCACCACCGAGGCTTACGTTGATATTGCTGAGACTGCTCGCGAAGTCATCAAGGGCATTGGTTACACCAATGCCGATTTTGGTTTTGATGGCAAGACCTGTGGCGTGCTTGTTGCGCTCGACGCACAGTCGCCCGACATCGCACAAGGTGTCAACAAGAGTGAAGAAGTGCGTGCTCGCACCGGAAGCGATGACCTCGATCTACAGGGTGCCGGCGACCAAGGAATGATGTTTGGTTACGCGTGCAACGAGACCGAAACTTTGATGCCGTTGCCGATTCACTTGGCCCACCGTTTGGCCGAGCGGTTGGCGTTAGTGCGCAAGTCGAGTCAAATTCCCTACCTTCGCCCAGACGGCAAGACTCAAGTGACGTTCGATTATGTCGATGGCAAGCCAGTCCGTTTGAAGACTGTGCTCATTTCGACTCAGCACGATGAAGGTATCGACCGTGACACGGTGATTCGCCCCGATCTGATTGAGCAAGTCATTCGTCCCATGATTCCGGCGCAATTCGCGAACGACGATTATTCAATTTTCATTAACCCAACTGGCAAGTTCGTTTTGGGTGGACCTCATGCCGACACTGGTCTCACCGGTCGCAAGATCATCGTTGACACCTACGGTGGTATGGGACGTCACGGCGGCGGCGCATTCAGCGGTAAGGATCCGAGCAAGGTTGACCGTTCGGCTGCTTACGCATCGCGTTGGGTTGCCAAGCATGTTGTTGCTTCTGGTGCAGCTGATCGTTGCGAAGTACAAGTTGCTTACGCAATCGGAATGGCTCATCCAGTGAGTATTTTGGTCGAGACCTTCGGCACCGAAAAAGTTGCCGTCGAAAAGATCGAAGCTGCCGTTAGGGCAACCTTCGACCTGCGTCCCGCCGCTATTGTTCGCGACTTGCAATTGAAGCGTCCGATCTATCAGCAGACTGCTGCCTACGGTCACTTCGGCCGTGAGTTGGCAGATTTTGAATGGGAGAAGCTGTCACGCTTGTCCGAATTCTCTGCTGCGCTCGGCCGCTGAGTCGATCGTCGACGTCTGTCGATTGATATCGCAATGACGGCCGAAGCGGTCGTTCACGAGCAAGTTGTTGCTGGAATAGTTCCTGACCTCACTGGTCTGGATCGAGTTTTTGACTATGTCGTTCCAGCTGATCTGGTTTCATCGATTGAGATTGGGTCGCGTGTTCGCGTCTCGTTAAATGGTCGACGAGTAGGCGGCTGGGTCGTTTCGCTGGGTGCGCCGTCACAAGGTTTGTCAATTGACAAGTTGAAGGTCATTGATAAATCAAGCGGTATCGGTCCCGATGCAGAAATGCTTGAGTTGTGTCAATGGGCTTCAATTCGCTGGTGTGCTTCGCGTTTGCGACCTTTTTTGGTGACCGCTTCACCAAACACAGTCGTCACTCGTCCTGCACCGCAACGTCGCACCAAGGTGTTGGCCGAACCGGTGTCGCCAGCAGCAACGAAACTCTTAACCGAGGGTGGGGGAGTTTTGCGTTTGCCACCAAGTGCCGATCAGATGCCTGCCTTGTTGGCAGCAGCGCGAGTGGGCCCAACATTGGTTGTGTGTGCGTCGGTTGAATCGGCAAATCTTTTGGCGCATCGTCTCCGTCGGACGGGCATCTCGGTGGCGTTGATGCCCGAAGAATGGGCCCTCGCCCGTGGTGGTGTTGATGTTGTCATTGGCTCTCGTTCTGCGGCGTTTGCTCCGTGCCCCGGCCTTAAAGTAGCGGTCGTCCTTGACGAACATGAAGAGTCCTTGCAAGAAGAACGAGCACCCACTTGGCACGCACGAGACGTGCTCGCCGAACGTTGTCGTCGTGCCTACGCTCCGTTGCTTCTGGTTTCTCCGTGTCCCAGCGTCGTCGGTATGTCTGGCCGTGCTTTGGTTGCTCCGTCTCCAGAACGAGAGAAGGCTGCTTGGCCTCATGTTGAAGTCGTTGATCAAAGCGATCTCGAACCATGGAAACGTTCAATGTTGTCATCTGAACTCATTGCCTATTTACGCCACGCAGATGTACGTGTTGCCTGTGTCTTAAATACGAAGGGCCAGGCTCGTTTGTTGGCTTGCCGTACCTGCAATGCGCTCACACGTTGCGAAGTTTGCCAAGGGGCAATGGTCGAAGAAGTCCCAGGACGCCTCGACTGCGGGGCGTGCGGAGCCGCCCGTCCACGGATCTGTGGGTCATGTGGATCGTCGGTGTTGTCGCGTATTCGTCCAGGAGTCGCGCGTTTGCGCGACGAACTTGAAGCAGCAGCGCAACGTGATGTTTTAGCAGTGGTCGCCGGCAAAGAAAAAGAAGAATCGCTTGATGACACAAAAGCCGATGTATTCATTGGTACCGAAGCAGTGTTGCATCGCGTGCGTCGTATTGATGTCGTGGCGTTCTTAGATTTTGATAGTGAACTTTTGGCCCCGCGATATCGCGCGAGCGAACAAGCTTTTTCATTGGTGGCTCGGGCTGCTCGATTGGTTGGCGCTCGAGATCGTGGTGGACGAATTGTTCTGCAAACGTCGATGCCTGATCACGAAGTTGTGCGCGCTGCAGTCGCGGGAGATCCATCCATTGTGAGCATCGCAGAAATTTCTCGCCGGCAAATGCTTGGGTTGCCGCCGGCTTCAGCGATCGCCATCATTGAAGGTGACGGGGCCGACGAGTTTGTTCAAGAACTCGCAAAATTTCCTGGAGTGAGCACTGCTGCGCATCGCGATAAATGGATGGTTCGGGCAGTCGATCATGAAATTTTGACTCAGGCCTGTGTGAAGACCGTGCGTCCGGCAAATTCTAAAATTCGAATCGAAGTCGATCCGCCCCGTATCTAGCGAAGTCTTTTTAACGTTTGACAGTGAGAACGCGAAAACCCTGGCGCGACGAAATTCTTTTAACTTTCCATCCAAGTTCGGTGAGCCACTTTGCGAGCGAATCACTGCCGAGGTTCTTGTTGACGACGAGTACTGCGTGACCATCTGGTGAGAGGCGAGCAAGCCAGCGATTCAAGAGATCGTGGAGTTCTTGTTTGCCGACCTTGATTGGTGGATTGCTCCAGATCACATCGAACATCACATCGTCAGGCACTTCTTCGGGAGACGCGACCGTGACGTTGGCAAGACCAAGTGCTGCGGCGTTGTCGCGGGTGAGCTGTCGAGCGCGTTCGTTGATGTCGACAGCCCAGACGCCACATCCTGGTGCACGACGAGCCATCGTCAACGCAATCGGACCCGATCCACAGCCGAGGTCGAGCACATTTCCTGACGCAGGGAGCGCAGGCGCTTCCATCAATAAGACTTTGGTTCCCGAATCAACACGACCGTGAGAGAAAACACCAGTGTCGGTTTCAATACTGAAACTCCCGTCGGGCAGTGAGACATCAATCCGCTTGCGCGCCGAGGGAACCTCGGGGTCCTCATTGAAATAATGGGCGGGTGGAAGATTCGAAGGAGCATCAGGTACAGACATGTCATAGGTAGCCTGTCATGTATGTCGTACCAAATTCGTACTTTCGGAGATCCTGTACTTGCTTCGCAAGCGGCAGCGGTCACAGACATTGATGGAAAGATCGTCCGGATCGTCGAAGAAATGTTCGACACGTTGTACGACAGCGACTCGGGTATTGGTCTGGCCGCTCCCCAAGTGGGCATTCAGCGTCAGATTTTTGTGTGGGATATGGATGATGAACCGATGGTGATTCTGAATCCCACGATTGCCGAATCTGATGGTGAGTGGGTCTACGACGAGGGTTGTCTGAGCATTCCGGGTCTGTATGTCGAAATGACTCGACCCAAGACGGTGCTCATGAAGGGCATCGACATGAATGGCAACGAAATTTCGCTCGAGGCCGACGAACTTGAAGCGCGACTGTTTCAACATGAACTCGATCATTTGAACGGTGTGTTGATGTTTGACCGAATGCAACCCGAACAACGTAAGCAGGCGATCGCCGAATACAAGAAGCTTTCCGAGCAAAGTGCTCCAGTCGGCGAAATCAAGCGTTTGCGAGCTGAATGAATCAAATGCCCGAGCACACGTCTGGATCTTTGGCACCTTTGCCAATCGGTGTAGTTCGACGTGTCGCATTCTTGGGTACGCCCGAACTCGCCGTACCGGTGCTGCGTTCGCTAGTTGAAGCCAACATTGATGTCGGTCACGTGGTGACCAGAGTTGATAAACGACGAGCCCGTGGCAACGATCTTCATCCAAGTCCAGTGAAGGCCGCGGCACTCGAACTCGGGCTGACGGTGTCACACAAAGTTGATGATCTACTTGAACTGCACCGAGTTCAGCCATTTGATCTTGCCGTGGTCGTTGCATACGGGGCGCTCATCAAGCCACATGTACTCGCCGAAATTCCGATGGTGAACTTGCACGTCTCGTTGTTGCCCAAATGGCGAGGCGCAGCACCAATTGAACGAGCGTTATTGGCCGGCGATACGCAAACAGGTGTCTGCCTGATGCAAATTGAAGAGGGTCTTGATACGGGTGGCGTCATTGGCCGACGAACAATGGCAATCACCGATTCAACAACTGCTGATGACATTCGCTCACATCTAATCGCTGAAGGCACGCAAATGCTGATTGAACAGTTGAATTCGGGTCTCGATCCGGTCGTGCCACAAGCAGGTGACGCGACCTATGCCGAAAAAATTGATTCATCAGAACTACACATTGATTGGTCAAAGTCTGCGAACGAAATATCTCGTTTGATCCGCCTCGGAAATGCGTGGACGGTTTTTCGTGGCAAGCGATTAAAGATTCACCAAGCCGATGTTGTTCATGAGTCCTCTTCTGAATCATCCGCTGAAACATCTGCTGAATCGGGCGCGTTAGTTGTTGCAAAGAATTCTGCGAGTGTGGCGACAAGCAGTGGATTACTCGAACTCAAAATCGTTCAACCCGAAGGAAAGCCTCGAATGGATGTGGTCTCATGGATCAACGGGGCTCAACCAACTCATGGAGAGAAGTTATTCAGTGACTGAAACATCACGTTCGGTAGCGCTAGCTGCTTTGATGCGCATCGACCACGATGGGGCATATGCCAATTTGGTTTTGCCGGCACTTTTGTCGCGATCAAAACTCTCAGATCCAGATCGCCGATTCGTCACCGAGCTTGTCTACGGAACCACGCGCATGCGGCGAGCATGTGACGCGCTCATTGATCGTTTCGTGGTTAGCGAACCTGATGATGCGACGCGCACCTTATTGCGACTCGGCGCATACCAATTAGTTTTTGCGGGTGTTGCTCCGCATGCTGCGGTTTCGGCAACTGTCGATCTGGCAACTCGTAAAACCAGCGGCTTTGTCAATGCAGTTCTGCGCAAGGTTTCAACTGTTTCGATGATCTGGCCAAATGATGCAGTTCGTCTCAGCTATCCCGATTGGATCAGCGAAAGATTTCATGCCGAAATGTCATCCGACGATGCGGTCGCTGCTCTTGAGCGAATGAATGTGCCCTCGCCTGTGTCGACGCGCAGTGACGGGTATGTGCAAGATGAATCAAGTCAATGGGTTGCTGCATCTGTTGGTGCACAACGCGGTGACTTAGTCCTTGACTTATGTGCCGGACCCGGTGGCAAGGCAACCGGATTGGCAGCTAGTGGAGCGACTGTGATCGGTGCCGACTTGCAACCAACGCGAGCGGGACTCGTCGCTAAGAATGCCGAACGTATGGGCTATCACTTGCCGGTCGTTGCTGCCGATGGCGTTGCGCCTCCTTTTCTTGTCAATAGTTTTGATCGCGTCTTACTTGATGCGCCGTGTTCGGGATTAGGCGCATTGCGTCGTCGTGCCGATGCTCGTTGGCGAATCACGAGCAAAGATGTCAAAGAACTCGCGGTATTGCAAAAGCGCTTACTCGCGGCTTCGGCTCCATTAGTGAAACCTGGTGGGGTGCTGGTGTATTCGGTCTGCACGATTACTGCGGCTGAATCAACTGACCATGGTGTGCCAGAGGGCTTTGACGTCGTTGGTCGCGATGGCGACTCGGGGTTACCTGCACTTGGTGACGACTGGACCGACTTCGGTATCGGTCATCGAGTGCTTCCACATCATGCCGACACCGATGGCATGGTCCTCATCCGATATCGTCGCCGCCATGACTGATGATCTGTCGCCGATCCTGGGCAAAGTTCTCACTGTGAGCGACGGCGTCGTTCACGGCACGCGAGAAGACTTATCGGGTGTGAAGTTGGCCGAGGCACTTGAACGCCATGGTTTTGTTGTGGTCGGTCGAGAACTCACGGCCGATGGCGTTGACAATGTTGCTCAGGCGTTGATTCGAATGTCAGAAGGTTTTGCCGGTGTCATCGTTAGCACCGGAGGCACTGGGTTTGCCCCACGCGACCAAACGCCCGAGGGAACACGGCAGGTCATTGAACGCGAAGCCCCTGGTTTGGCTGAGGCCATGCGTCTTGTCAACCCACTCGGTCGGTTGTCGAGAGGCGTTGTTGGCATTAGGGGTCAAGCGATCATTTGCAATACGCCAGGTTCGCCAAAGGGCTGCGTTGAGCAGATTGAAGCCATCATCGATGTCTTGCCCCACGCCGTCCGTTTGCTGAACGACGACCCAACCAAGCACTAATTAACCCCGTGTCAAGCCACGCCCGCCGATAGCGTGACTTCTGTGTTGCGCATCGTCCTCCCCAAAGGCTCACTTGAAAAAGCCACGTTCGAACTTTTCGAAGCGGCCGATCTCACTATTCGCCGTTCATCAAGTGTCGATTACAAAGCCACTATTGATGACCCGCGTATCGTTGATGTACGCATTTTGCGCCCGCAAGAAATCCCGCAGTACGTCGCTGAAGGTTTGTTCGACATCGGAATTACGGGTCGTGATTGGGTCGAAGAAACTCAAAGTGATGTTGAGAGTTTGGGCGAACTCAAATACTCAAAGGCCACGACCGATCCAGTCAAAGTTGTCGTAGCAGTTGCTGGTGATAGTCCAGCGCAAACCGTTGCTGATCTGCCACATGGTGTGCGCGTCAGTTCTGAGTACCCGAGTCTGACCGAGCGCTATTTTGCTCAACGAGGAATTAAGGCCGATGTGCGTTTGTCGTATGGCGCGTCCGAAGCCAAGATTCCCGACATTGCCGATTGCATCGTCGACATCACCGAAACCGGTCGAGCTCTACGTGCTGCTGGTCTACGCGTGATCGACACCATGTTGGTCAGTTACACCGAAATGATTGCCAATAAAGACTCGTACGCCGATCCGGCGAAGCGCCACGCAATGGGTCAATTGATGACGCTCTTACTCGGCACTCTCGATGCGCGTGGAAAAGTTTTAGTCAAGCTCAATGTCGGTTCAGATGATCTGCAAAAGGTCTTGGCGGTTTTGCCATCGGCGAAGTCACCAACAATTAGCGAACTTGCTGGCGGTGGATTTGCCGTTGAATCAGTTGTTGAAAAGCGCACAATCAATACATTGATTCCTGCGTTGAAAGATGCAGGCGCATCCGATCTTTTGGAGATGCCGATCTCCAAAATTGTTGCCTGAGGTCAACGAGGTATGCGCGGCTCGGTGACGGCATTTGATGCACATGTTGGTCTTGGCGAGATCACGTTGACACAAGGCGAAGTCGTGATGTTTCATTGCGCAGAAATCGCTGACGGCACGCGCCAGATAAATCTCGGATCTGAAGTTGAATGTGAACTCATCACCAAGTTCAGCCGAGTCGAGGCCAGTGCAATTCGACCTGCCTGACGATCGGCGCAAGCGAGTTATTGTCGCCTGACATACGGGGTAGTCGAACTCGTCGAGGACGAGTGCCAATCACTGACTAGAGGGTGTTCTTGACCTGAACAAACGCCATCCGAATATTGGCCAGGGCATCTTTGAGAACTTCGAAGTTCTCGCCGAGTCGGGTGTCGAGACCCTCAACGAGGCAAGCCAGGGCATCAATGGCCAGAGCGGCTTCGACTAAATCTGGGGGACTGGCGGTCAAATGGATGGCGCCTAGTTCGTACAATCCCATGGCATGGTTGGTGACAACCACTTCAGCGGGAACTTCGGCGAGCCGTTGGCGGGCCTCAGCCATAGCCTCGAGGGATTCAGCGAGTTCGGGTTCGGTTTCGTTACTCATGGTCGATCAAGGTCTTTCGAGGCGAGATGTGGCTAGTGGATGTGTTGAGGGGATAGATGGCCCGATTTCGTCGGGTATGGCCGTTTTTGCGCCACGAGCGGCTACGCTACCTTTCACAACTGAGGCGAAGTGGGGTTGTTGCCCCCACCTGACCACAACTGACGAACGGGAAACCGCAAGTCGACAGTGCGTTCAGGTCACTGCGAGAAGGCCACTTTGGTGGCTGACCCGTGTCGACTTCGCGTCGCCATGTATCCATCCAACGGGAGGTCAGCCCTTTGCACAGAAGTGAACAGCCATAGCACCGCCAGTGAACGAACCTCGCTACAACGAACGCATTCGCGCTCGTGAAGTGAGGGTGATCGGACCCGATGGAGCCCAACTAGGAATCAAGACCGTCCCTGACGCCTTGGCCCTAGCTCGTGAGATCGACCTCGACTTAGTTGAAGTCGCTCCCTTGGCCACTCCGCCGGTATGCCGCATCATGGACTACGGCAAATTTCGTTACGAAGAGTCTCAACGTGCGCGCGAAGCTCGCAAAAAGACGGCTCATGTTTCGGTCAAAGAAGTCAAATTCCGACCCAAGATCGGAAAGGGCGACTTTGATACCAAGGTGCGTCACGTCCAAGGATTCTTAGCTGAAGGCCACAAGGTCAAAGTCAGCTTGCAATTCCGAGGTCGCGAAATGGCTCACCCAGAGTTAGGAAGCAAAATTCTTGACGATGTCATTGAGCAAATTTTGAGTGTGGGCAAAGTGGAAACACAAGCTCGACTTGAAGGACGCAGCATGACCATGGTGCTTGTTCCCGATAAGAAGCCGGTGAAGAAAGAAAAGCCAGTTGTTGCCGAAAGCCCAGCAACTGAAGCCGAAATTCTTCCTACCGAAACTTCAGTCGAAACTCCTGTGATTGAAACGACCGCCCCGGCGACCGATACACCTGAAAATTCTGAAGAATAAATCACTCGATCTGAAAACCTTGAACAAAGGACATTGCAATGCCCAAGATGAAGACCAGCAAAACAGCAGCAAAGCGTTTCAGTAAGACAGGCACCGGCAAAATTCGCCGCCTGCAGCAGAACCGTCAGCACTTGTTCGAAAAGAAGCCGTCCACTCGTACCCGCCGTCTTGACGGCATGGTCGATGTGCACTCCGGTGACATCAAGAAGATCAAGCGTCTCCTCGGCGAGCGCTGAGTTTTACCCACCCATTTACGTAACTAGTTAAGAACGAAAGAAGGAGGAGTCCGATGGCCAGAGTTAAGCGTGCAGTCGGTTCTAAGAAGCGTCGTAAGCAGACATTGGAACGCGCCAAGGGCTATTACGGTAATAAGAGCAGGTCAGTCCGCGCTGCTAATGAGCAGGTCATGCGATCTGGTCAGTATGCATTCCGCGACCGTCGTGCAAAGAAGGGCGAATTCCGTCGCCTCTGGATCCAGCGCATCAACGCAGCATGTCGTTTGCACGAGATCAGCTACAGCCGTTTCATCGACGGTCTGAACAAGGCTGGTATCGAAGTTGACCGCAAGATCCTCGCCGATTTGGCCGTGACCGATCTCGCGTCATTCGGTCGTTTGTGCGAAGCCGCTAAGGCTGCTCTCGCCTGAGCGAGGTCCTCTGAACCACGAACTGGTTCTCAGTAATCCAAGTATTCAACGACTGCGGCGCCTTGCGGGGCGCCGCAGTTCGCGTGACGACGAAGGTGCATTCATCGTTGAAGGCGCTGTTTTAGTCGCCGAAGCTGTCGCCGCTGGCTGGACCGTCGAAAGTCAATACCTTGCTCCTGGGGCCGATCCCATTGACGGCGCGGGCAGTGTTCATTACCTCGCTCCAGGTGTGATGGAGAAAGTGGCGACGACTGAAGCGCCGCAACCGATCATTGCCGTCGTGGCTCGACGATTCGCTTTACTCGATGTTTTGGCAACTGCTTCGTTTGTTCTTGTGGCCGATGGAGTCTCTGACCCTGGCAACCTCGGCACCATGCTGCGCTCGGCCGAAGCATCGGGGGCTGATGCTCTTGTTCTCACCCCCGGATCTGTTGATCCATCCAATCCCAAAGTTGTTCGAGCGTCCGCGGGCAGCATTTTCCGCTTGCCTATTGTCGAAAAGGCCACCCTTGAAGATGTGGCTCGAGCAGGTTTGATTCGCCTCGGTACTTCATCGCACACTGGTCGCGAATACACGTCGGTTGATTGCACCCGACGTGTGGCCGTGGTGTTGGGCAACGAAGCCCACGGCATGAGTGATTCTTCGGCGGTAGACGAGTGGGTCAGTATTCCGCATGTCGGACAAGCTGAAAGCCTGAATGTCGCGATGGCCGCGACGGTGTTGTGCTTTGAAGTTGCTCGTCAACGACGTTCGGGTTCAAGTACCGTAGAGATGTCATGATTTCTGAAATCACCGCCGCTCGAATTGCCGCTGAGCAAAGCATTGCTGCAGCTTCAACGCTTGATGAGCTTCGCGTTCTCGACACCGACCTGTTGGGTAAGAAAAGCCCGTTGGCTTTGTTGAAGACTGGGCTTGGCAAACTGGCGACGGTTGATGAAAAAAAGGCGGCGGGTCAATCGCTCAACGAGGCGATGCTGGCTGTCGAAGAAGTTCTCAATGCGCGCCGAGCGTTGTTGGGTCGTGCCGAACGTGATGTTCAACTTGCTGCTGAAGCGCTCGATCTCACTGAACATTTCAACGCACCAGGTCGTGGCAAGGCTCACATTGTCACCCAAGCATGGCAACGACTCGAAGATGTCTTCGTCGGCTTGGGATTTCAAGTAGCCGAAGGTCCTGAAGTTGAGACTGACTGGTACAACTTTGAGGCACTCAATATGCCGCCGTCGCATCCGGCGCGCAGTATGCACGACACGTTCTACGTTGATCATGGTCAACCTGGAAGCACGGTGTTGCGTACGCACACATCGCCAGTACAAATTCGCGTCATGCAAAATGTTGCACCACCGATTTACATGATCATGCCTGGTCGCGTTTTCCGTAACGAGACAACCGACGCAACGCACCTTGCGGTGTTCCACCAAATCGAAGGTTTAGTGATCGATCGTGGCATCACCTTGGCCGATCTTGCCGGAACCATTGAAGCGTTTACTCAAGCATTCTTCGGACCTGGCTTCACAAGCCGTTTGCGTCCGAGTTATTTCCCTTTCACCGAACCGTCGGCCGAGTTTGATATTCGGACACCAAAGGGCGATTGGCTTGAACTTGGTGGCTGTGGAATGGTGCACCCAAATGTATTGCGCGCTGGCGGTCTTGACCCCGAAGAGTGGAGTGGTTTTGCATTCGGTTTCGGCATCGACCGTATGGCTAAAGAGCGCCATGGCGTTGGCGATGTTCGTGAGATGTATACCAATGACATTCGATTCATTGAGCAGTTTTAAGGACGCATGATGAAGGTTGTTCATTCATGGATTCGAGATCTCGCCAATTTGCCTGATGATGTCGACGCAATTTCGTTTACGTTGTCCGATATTGGTCTTGCTGTTGAAAGTGTTGACAAAGTTGGCGCCACAGTCGCTGGTGTGATTACTGCTCGGGTGATCAAGACCGAGCGCCACCCTGATGCGGCAAAAGTTCATCGCGTGTTTCTCGATAACGGCGATGGCACCGAACACCACGTGTGGTGCGGAGCCTTCAACATGCAGCCTGGCGACATCATTCCTTGGGCGACGCCTGGGACCACGATGCCCGACGGTCGACTTATTGAAACCAAGCCAATTGTGGGTATTCCCAGTGAGGGAATGTGTTGCTCGGCTCGCGAACTTGGTCTTGGCGATGACCATGGCGGAATTCTCATCATGGATCCGTCGACACCCATTGGCGTTCCGTATGGTCAAGCGCTCGGGTTGGCCGAAGAGATCGTGTACGACATCGATGTCTTGCGCAATCGTCCCGATGCGTACGGTCAAGTTGGTGTTGCTCGCGACTTAGCGGCTCGTTTCAAGGTTCCTTTCACGCTCAACAATCCAACGCTGGTGGTCTCTGGTCCATCAAAGTCTGCGCCAGTTGAAATCGTCGCCGGCGATCGTTGCGCTCGTTTCACGACGATCATCATCAGCGGGATTCGTATTGCACCTTCACCTGATTGGATGGTCAGTCGTCTCGCGGCTGCTGGAATGCGTTCAATTAACAACGTGGTTGACGTGTCGAACTACGTCATGCTCGAAACGAATCAGCCAAACCACGCCTATGACTTCGCAACCTTGGGTGGCGGAGGCTTCAAAATTCGTCTAGCTGCGCAGGGCGAAACGATGATCACACTTGATGGTGTTGAGCGTTCATTAACGCAAGACGATCTGTTGATTTGTGATGCAACTGATCGCCCCATTGGTATTGCTGGCATCATGGGCGGCCAAAACACTGAGATCAGCGATTCAACCAACACGATTGCCCTTGAGACCGCTTGGTTCGAACCAGTCGGGATCATGCAGTCTGTCGCTCGACTCAACTTGCGCACTGAAGCGTCGGCGCGTAACGAACGCGGCATGGATCCGTTTGGTATCGATCAGTCAATTGCGCGCTTCGTTGAACTATTGCGACTCACCTGTCCAGATCTCGTGGTTCACGAAGGCATGGTGGATGCTCGAAGTTCATCAATTCCTGCGCCGACCGTCATTGCGGTTCGGTCGCAGCGTGTCAGTGCGTTGTTGGGTTCCGCACTTACTGCCGAGCAGATCCGTTCACTCATCGAACCCATTGGCTTTGATTGTGCTGTCGGAAGTGACTCAGTGACGGTGACTGTTCCGTCGTGGCGACCCGATTGCACTCTAGAGATCGACATCGTCGAAGAAGTCGCGCGTCATTTCGGTTACGACAATCTTGGCAAGACGGTTCCAAAGTCAACTCAACCTGGTGGCTTGACGGTTGTCCAGCAACGACGTCGACGTGTTCGTGAAATTTTGTTGGGTCTTGGTTTCAACGAGGCCATGCCGCATCCGTTCTTGACTGACGGCGATCTACAAAATGCTGGACTGCCCGGTGATGCAGTTCGCTTGATGAATCCACTTGTTGTGGGCGATGATGTTTTGCGCACGTCGTTGCGACCTGGTTTGTTAAAGGCCATCGCGTTTAACGAGTCGCATCGTCGTTCGGGCGTGAGCTTCTTTGAAGTTGGTCACGTATATCCAACGAGCAGCGATGTGTTACCCGCTGAGTACGAATCGCTCGGTGTCGTGATCACCGGAGCCGAAGCACCACAGGCTGTTGCGGTATGGCGTGAACTCGCTGGATCTATGGGTTGGGGAGCGCGTCTTGATCAGTCGAATGTTCCCGTTGGTTTGCACCCGACGCGATCGGCCACTTTGTCGGTTGGCAAAGATGCAGTGGGTTTCGTTGGCGAAATTCATCCCGATGTTCTTGATGCGTACAACATCACGCAACGTGTTGCGGTCCTTGAACTGAATC
The DNA here is from genome assembly GCA_044338135.1 of Ilumatobacteraceae bacterium. GTDB lineage: Bacteria > Actinomycetota > Acidimicrobiia > Acidimicrobiales > Ilumatobacteraceae > Casp-actino8. The sequence goes on from JBIIMF010000021.1 coordinate 14,148, forward strand.
TGTCGCGTTTGCTTGAAGTTGACCCCAAGGTTTCGCAGTGGAAAGCAACGAGTCGTTATCCATCGAGCGATATCGACTTGGCGTTCACAGTGCCGACTTCAGTAAGCGCTGAGAAGGTTGAAAAGTCGTTGCGTCAAAGTGCTGGTGCGTTACTCGTTGATTTGGCTTTATTCGATGTGTATCGCTCAAAGGACGCTGGCGATTCAAGGAGTTTGGCTTTCCGTTTGCGTTTACAGGCCCACGATCGTACGTTGACCGATGCCGATGTTGCTGCAGTTCGCGACAAATGCATTGCCGGAGCCAACAAACTCGGTGCCCAACTCCGGTAACTAGAACTTTCTAATTCTGCATTGGGTCGGCTGGGCAATCGGCAAGCCAACTCACTTCACCTTTTTGACGGCGCAACACGGCCTGCCATAACTCTTCTGGTTGATCGGTAAACACATCGGTCACTAAAGCATTCAGAACAATCCACGCGCCGCCTTCAAGTTCGACATCAAGCTGCTGCGGTCCCCATCCCGAATAACCATGAAAGATGCGCACCATGGATGGTCGCGGTTCAACTGTCGTGGGATCGCCATCAAGATCAACGGGAGCAACGCAATCAATGGATACGAATATTTGACCGTCAGGAGTTTTGCCTGGAATGACACCGAGTCCAATGAGGGCCTTTGGGTCAACGGGGCCACCGCAAAAGAGTTCATTAGGTGGGGCGACTAATGCGTCCCAGAGATCGAACTCGATGTCGAGATCATCGCTCGGTCGATTCAGCACAACTCCGAGCGCCCCGCCCTCGCTGTGTTCAAGCATGTAGATCACGGTGCGATCAAAGTTGGGATCGGTCAGGGGAGGCGCCGCGACTAGGATGCGACCCTTGGTTGAGGGAAGTGCGAATCCGCGCGACTTGGCCATGACCCCATGTTCTCACGCCGGCCACACGGGCTGGCATCCCTCGGACGGAAGTATCGTTGTATTTCTATGCATAAGTCCGTATGATCTTGCGCTGTGACTATCAGCCAGACAACCAACCGCAACAAAGTGGCCATTATTGGGGCTTCGGGCTACACCGGGGTTGAACTCATGCGCCTCATTGCCGGTCATCCCGAGATGGATCTCGTGGCGGCGACCGGAGACAGTCAAGCCGGAACCGCGGTGGCCTCGTTGTATCCCAACCTGGCGGCCCATTACCCAGATCTGGTTTTTGGGGACTCCAATCCCGACACTTTGGCGCAACAGATCGATGGCGTCGATGTGGCGTTTCTGGGTCTGCCCCATGAAGCCAGCTTGTCGTTGGCGCCGACTTTGGTGGGCAAAGTCGGATGTGTTGTCGACCTTTCGGCTGCCTATCGGTTAAAAGATGCCTCGGCGTATCCGCAGTGGTACGGCTTCACCCATGATCAACCCGAGTTGTTGAAGAAAGCGGTTTATGGTCTGCCCGAATTGCATCGTCGAGAACTTGTTGGCGCGCAACTTGTCGCAACACCGGGCTGTTACGTCACCGCGGCGACGATGGCACTTGCACCACTTGTGCGGTTGGGTCTGATTCAGAAATCTGGAATCATCGTTGATGCTGCCAGCGGAGTGTCGGGCGCTGGTCGAGTGCCCAAGCAAAACAATAACTTCACAACTGTCAATGAAGATATGAATGCCTACGGACTACTTGACCATAGGCACACGCCCGAGATGCAAGAACAAATCGGCGCCGAATTGTTGTTCACGCCGCACTTGGTGCCGATGAACAGAGGAATCCTGGCCACGTGTTATGCGCGGCCAGTTAATGGTTCATCAATCACGACGCAATCGTTGCTCGACGCCCTCAAGAGCTTTTATGCCAACGAGCCTTTCGTGGTTGTTCGTTCTGAGTCTCCATCAACAAAAGCAACGCTCGGTTCAAATGCAGTGCACATCACGGCTCGATACGACGAACGCACTGGCTATGTGATGGTGATTAGTGCGTTAGACAACTTATGTAAAGGCGCATCGGGCGGAGCATTGCAGGCCGCCAATGTTGCCCTTGGACTTCCAGAGACTTCTGGACTGACTTCGATTGGGGTTTACCCGTGAGTACACAAAATTCATCAAATGCATTGGCTCCGGAGTCACGGGCTGCGGTTCTTATTGAGGCATTGCCGTACATTCGCAAATTCGCCAACAAGGTCGTAGTGGTCAAATACGGTGGCAACGCGCTTGCTGGCGCTTCCGAATCTGATGCGCTCGCGCTTTTTGCTGAAGACATCGTGTTGATGCGCCTCGTTGGGTTAAAGCCCGTCGTTGTTCATGGTGGCGGACCGCAAATCAGCGATCTCATGACTCGGCTTGGTAAGACCACTGAATTCAGAAACGGTTTACGGGTCACCGACGCGGAAACCGTCGACATTGCCCGAATGGTGCTGAGCGGACAAGTGAATCCCCAAATCGTGGCTGCGATCAATGTTCACGGCCGATTTGCAGTGGGGGTAAGTGGCGAGGATGCAACTCTCATTACTGCAACGCCCAAAGATCCCGAACTCGGATTTGTTGGTGATGTCGAAAAAATCAACCCCGCAATTCTGCAACGTTTACTTGACGATGAGTTTGTTCCGGTCATTGCCACGATTGGTGTCGATGCCAATGGACAGGCGTACAACATCAATGCCGACACAGTTGCTGGGGCAATTGCTGAAGCACTCGGCGCAGAAAAGCTGGTGTACCTCACCGATATCGAAGGTCTGCGAAAGGTCGTGAGCGATCCGAGCAGTTTGATTCGACAGACGACTCCTGACGAGCTCGATGCGCTCATGGCTGATGGCACGATTGTTGGCGGAATGATTCCGAAGGTTGAAAGTTGTGTTCATGCCGTGCGTAACGGTGTGAAGCGTTCACACATTTTGGACGGACGGATTCCACACGTTTTACTTCTTGAGCTCTTCACCGATTCCGGAATCGGCACGATGGTTGAAAGTTCATACCGAAAGACGGGACAAGCATCATGAGCGCACATACTTTCTCGACTGCTCTCAATCAATATTGCCCTTTCATGCCCGTATTTGGTGCGCCAGCGGTGATGTTTGAAAAGGGTCTGGGTACCGAACTGTGGGACAGTAATGGTAAGCGTTATCTCGATTTCCTTTCAGGTATCGCCGTTGTTTCGCTTGGCCATAGCAACCCGGTGATCGCCGATGCGATTTCGCAACAATTATCAACTCTGTTGCATGTCAGCAACTTCTTTGCGAATCCGGCTGCGACACAAGCCGCAATGGCCATTAACGAATTGATGTTTGAGGCATCGGGGGCACATGGACAAGTTTTCTTGTGTAACAGTGGCGCCGAAGCAAATGAGGCTGCGCTCAAATTGGCTCGTCGTTTCGGCGGTCGTGGTCGACATGTCGTTGTGTCGGCTTTCGGAAGTTTTCACGGACGAACGTTGGCTGCTCTCGCTGCGACTGGCCAGCCAGCAAAGCAAGAGCCATTTCATCCGATGCCAGATGGCTTTCGTCATGTCGCGTTCGGTGACATGCAGGCTTTGGTTGATGCAATTGATCCAACTGTTGCGGCAATTCTTATTGAAACCGTTCAGGGTGAAGGCGGAGTCATTCCCGCTTCACGTGAATATCTGCAGGGCATTCGCAAGTTATGTGACGAGCGTGGCATGTTGATGATGGTTGATGAAGTACAAACTGGATTTGCGCGAACGGGGAAGTGGTTTGGTTTCCAGCATGCCGACATCGTCCCCGATGTTGTCACAATGGCCAAGGCTCTCGGAAACGGTTTCCCCGTCGGCGCTTGTTGGGCCAAGAGTGAAGTTGCTGCTGTTTTCCAGCCAGGTGATCATGGTTCGACCTATAGCGGTACGGCAATCGCTGGCGCGGCTATCACTGCAGTCATTGGTGAGATGCGTCGAATCAACGCACCGGTGCTTTCACACGACAAGGGTCAGTACTTGGCAGAACAACTTGCCAAAGTGGATGGAGTCGTTGAAGTGCGCGGCCAAGGACTCTTGCGAGCGGTCGAACTTGGATCAAAGCGTGATGCCAAGGCCGTCTATCTCGAGTTGTTAAATCGGGGAGTCGTGACAAACGCTGTCAACGCGACTTCATTACGTCTTGCTCCGCCGATCACAGTTTCAATTGCCGAAATGGACGAAGTCATCGCGGCAATCGCTCAAGTTTTGTCTGAAGGAGTCGGCGTTACCGCCTGAAAACAATGAAGCATTTACTCAACATCACCGATTTAACAGTTGACGAAATCAAGTTTGTACTTGAGATCTCACAACGTGATCCAGCCAGTCTTGGACGTCCCCTCGCTCACGCCGATGGAATGCCCAAGGGCGCTGCGCTCATTTTTGAAAAGCCCTCTAATCGAACGCGTCACAGTATGGAGATCGCCATCGTTCAACTCGGCGGTCATCCGGTCTATACCCGCGGTGAAGAAGTTGGCTTTGACACTCGTGAACCAGTTGAAGATATTGCGCGCATTATGTCGGGCTATCACGGTCTGATCGCGGCCCGAGTTTTCAAGCACGATGTTGTACAACGCTTAGCTGCGACAAGTTCGATTCCTGTGGTCAACATGTTGAGTGACGAATCACATCCATTTCAGGGTCTGGCAGACGCGCTCACGATGGTCCAAGAATTTGGGTCGTTAGATGGCAAGACAGTCGCCTACGTTGGCGATTACAACAATGTGGCGCGTTCGCTTGGCGAAGTGTGCGTAATGCTTGGTGCTCACTATCAATTGGCCTGCCCAGCTGGCTACAACGCTCCTGACCAAGAGTTAGCTCGCATCGCTGCTTTGGGTAGTGGCTCAATTGATCAATCAAACGATCCGCAACGAGCAGTTGCTGGCGCTCACGCCGTGCATACCGATACTTGGGTGTCGATGGGCCAAGAAGCAGAGAAGGCTGAGCGTTTACAGATCTTC
>JBIIMF010000120.1:0-3639 GCA_044338135.1 Ilumatobacteraceae bacterium
GGGTAGTGGCTCAATTGATCAATCAAACGATCCGCAACGAGCAGTTGCTGGCGCTCACGCCGTGCATACCGATACTTGGGTGTCGATGGGCCAAGAAGCAGAGAAGGCTGAGCGTTTACAGATCTTCGGCACATATGCAGTCACGACCGCATTGATGTCGCGGGCTGATTCAAAGGCAATCTTTATGCATTGCCTTCCGGCATATCGCGGTTACGAAGTAGCTGCTGACGTCATCGATGGTTCAGCGAGCCGCGTCATTCAACAAGGTCATAACCGACTGCACGCGTCTCGTGGCGTGCTTGCCTACTTATTGGGGGTCACTAAATGAGCACAAAAGCGCAACGCCAACAAATGATTGCCACTTTGATCTCACAGCAGGCTGTCACCAATCAGCCACAACTCGTTGAACTCTTGTTGGGTAACGGAGTCAGTGCAACTCAGGCGACGGTGTCGCGTGACCTCGAAGATCTTGGAGCAGTGAAAGTGCGCGTCCCAGGTGGCGACACCGTGTACGCCATTCCCGAATTCGCACCAGATCGATTAGCTCCAGAAGATCAATTGCGACGAGTGATGGGCGAGTGGGTGGCCGATGTGCAACACAGCGGTCCTATGGTTGTGGTTCGCACGCCGCCTGGCTGCGCTCACGTTGTTGCCTCGGCGCTCGACCGTAGCGGCATGAACGGTCTCATCGGCACGGTTGCCGGTGACGACACCATCTTCTGTATCGCATCAGAAGAGATCGGTGGGGCAAAGATGGCTGACAAACTTCGCGAACTTGCGGGAATCTCAACAAACTCAAAAGTCAGGAAAGTTTCATGAGTAAGCAAGATGATTCAAAGACTTTGTGGCACGGTCGTTTTGCTGGCGGACCTGCCGACGAGCTGATGGCATACACCGCAAGTCTTCCGTTTGATCAGCGGTTGTGGCTAGACGACATCAATTGTTCACGGGCCCATGTGAAAGGGCTCGCTCACGTCCAGATTTTGACTCATGAAGAACGCGACTCAGTTCTCGCCGCATTGCAAACTGTTGAAAATGAAATGTCATCTGGTGCGTTTGTTTACGCACCGAGCGACGAAGACATTCATACAGCGGTTGAGCGTCGGGTGACTGAAATTTGTGGTGCGCCCGGAGCAAAGCTGCATACGGGTCGAAGTCGAAATGACCAATCAGTGACCGGTTTGCGGCTCTGGTGCAAGCGTGAGGTTCCGAAAGTGATCGAGCGAATCATCACGATGCAAGAAACGCTTCTGGCGCGGGCGACTGAAGCAGGTGTCGGAGATGACGCGATCTATTTGCCTGGCTACACCCATGTACAACGCGCTCAACCAGTTTTGTTGGCGCATCATCTACTCGCTCATGGTTGGGCGTTAGGTCGTGACATCGATCGATTACGTGACGCGCTCAAACGTGCTGATGTCTCTCCTTTAGGAGCAGGTGCTTTGGCTGGGTCTTCCTTGCCTCTCGACCCATCTTTCACCGCGCAAGAACTCGGTTTTGCTCGTCCATTTGAAAACTCACTTGATGCGGTGAGCGATCGCGACTTCGTCGCCGAGATTTTGTTTGGGCTTTCAATGGTCGCAATTCACCTATCACGAATTGGTGAAGAGTGGGTCTTGTGGACCAGTGACGAGTTCGGTTTCGCAGTTCTGGATGATGCTTATGCAACCGGTTCATCAATGTTGCCGCAGAAAAAGAATGCTGACATCGCCGAACTCGCACGTGGCAAAGCTGGTCGAGTGATCGGTGATCTCGTCGGCTTGTTGACGACGCTCAAAGGTTTGCCTCTTGCCTACAACCGTGATCTTCAAGAAGACAAAGAGCCACTATTTGACGCGATGGATCAAGTGTCATTGGCTTTGTCAGCATTGAACGGAATGATTGCTACGGCGCGCTTCGTCCCTGAACGAATGAAGATGGCAGCAGATGCTCCCACGATGGCAGCAACCGACCTTGCTGAATTCTTAGTGCGAGCCGGAACACCGTTCCGTGACGCGCACGCGATTGTGGGTGCTTTGGTGCGACGCACCTTGGCGGGGGAAGGTTCGTTGGTTGATTTGGTGACTGCAGAACCAACACTCGGGACCGAGGCGGCAGCGCTTATTGCTCCAGGCGTCGGTGTCACCATGCGTACGACTCCGGGTGGTGCTGGTCCAAAGCCAGTCGCTGAACAACTCAAGAAGTTCGCCACTGCTGTAGCGAACTGGAAGCTGTTGTGAGTCGAACTTTGCAACAGACGGCACGGTATTCTTGGCGGCTGTTGCTATGCAGATGATCGCTGGTGCAGTGACCGAGTTTGTGCGAGTTGACTCGCAAGGGATGTAAGTCCATGTCGTATGTGCACACACTTCGAGTTCGTTATGGCGAATGCGATATGCAACGTGTTGTATTTAATGCCAACTATTTTGTGTATCTTGATGACGCTGTGGACATGTGGACCCGCCATGCACTGTCCGTCGAATTAGCGAAGGCTGGATCTTCGACAGATTTGCATGCGATCGGATTTGATTTCATGCTGAAGACCACACAACTCACGTGGCATTCGCCCGTGAGGTTTGGTGACACGCTCGCTATGCATTGTGAAGTTTCTCGTTGGGGCAATAGCAGTTTCGATGTTGCAATCAACGGTTCAGTCGATGGTGACTCACGTTTTGATGCAGTGATAACCTATGTCAGCGTTGATCCCACATCGCAGCGACCAGCACCAATCCCTGCGATGGTCAAAGAAGCACTCAGCAAATAACTAGTTGCCCCAATTGATCCATTGTCCATGGGGGTGGGTGGTGGCTAATCGCTGAACGTTTCGTTTGCCGTTTCGCCAAGTCACCAATGTGATGACGGTGATGAGTTCATCCGATCCGGCGTGGCCAGGAAGTTCTGGAGTTTCAAACGGACTTTCGGCAATGACCCAACTCAGATCACGTTCATAGCCGATTTGATCAAGTTCATCAACGAAAGCGGTGCGTCGTTCGGGGGAGAGATAGTTCAATACCCAACTTGTTGTCACCACAGGATGGCCATGTAACGAAGCTGTTTTTATCAGTCGAACAACATTGTCAACGGCATCCCCGCGTTCAACAACGATGTCGTGGCGTCGTGCGAGTGAGATTGCATTTCCTAGGCGATCGAAACGTTCAACTTGATCAGGCCATACGCACGCCTCAAGCCAACGAACCTCTTCGTCGTTGCGTACGTCGATGGGTTTGGCATCAAGACCCACGCTCCAACAGACATTGGGTACCTGTTTCGGTATTGGTGGCTTGCCGGTGATGTTGCACGTGATGGTCAACGAGTCAGATTTTCCGATCAGCCCCCCAGGTGAAAGGTCGTATGAAATTTTGGACAAGAGTTGGTTGAGCCCAGCACTACTTCCCACGTCAACTTGAGCAAGTGGGCCAACTTCGGCATCCAACATGGCAAACGGAAAGAGAAACCAATTGCATCGGCCAATTTCGTTTGTTTGAGTTGAACGAGTCGCGAGTAGTTCCTTCATTGCATCAGATCGTTCAAGTACGAACGTCACGAAAAGGTCGGTGGCGTCGCCGCTACCAATCTCGGGCGAGATGTTGGGGTAATGCTTGGCGAGTTCATGATCACGTTGGTCAAGTAGTAGGTGATGGGCACTCGCAAACAGCAGCA
>JBIIMF010000062.1:0-6867 GCA_044338135.1 Ilumatobacteraceae bacterium
CTTCGGGAGTTTGCAACGCAAGTTTCGTTCCATCATTTGGACAGTGCTGGACTCCGATGCGCGCGTACAGCAAACGCAAATAGTCATAAACCTCGGTCATGGTCCCGACTGTTGACCGTGGGTTGCTGCTAGCCGACTTCTGGTCAATTGAAATCGCTGGCGACAGGCCTTCAATGAAATCGACATCTGGCGGATCTTTTTGACCTAAGAATTGTCGAGCGTAGGCACTCAAGGACTCGACATATCGACGCTGACCTTCGGCATAGATGGTGTCAAACGCTAGGGAAGACTTTCCTGAACCAGAAAGACCGGTGAAAACCACCATCTTGTCGCGAGGAATATCAATACTGATGTTCTTGAGATTGTGCTGGCGTGCACCACGCACGATGAGACGATCAGACATGAGCGAAGGTTAGTGAATGAAGGACGGCCACGACTTAACCTGCATCTTTTATTTGACGTCGAAGGTCGTTGATTTCGTCACGCAATCGGGCGGCATACTCAAACTTCAAGTCAGCGGCTGCTTCGTGCATTTCCTGTTCAAGTGTCAGTACTAAACGCGAAAGTTCTTGTTGTGGCAGGGTCTTCAACTCGCTCTTCACCTTGTCACGTTCCTTCTGACGACGTCGATCCTTGCCAGGCACTGGTGCCGAATCATCCCCGCCAATATGCAGAAGAGCAAGAATATCGCTCACTGCTTTACGGATTGTCTGAGGATTGATGCCGTGTTCAAGGTTGTACGCAACTTGCAACTTGCGACGACGGTTCGTTTCAGAAATTGCTTTCTCCATCGAAGGTGTCACCCGATCGGCGTACATCACCACTTCTCCGTCAACATTTCGTGCTGCTCGACCAATCATTTGAATCAGCGAAGTTTCGCTGCGGAGAAACCCTTCCTTGTCGGCATCAAGAATGGCGACAAGGCTGACCTCGGGTAAGTCGAGACCTTCTCGCAAAAGATTGATTCCGACCAAAACGTCAAACTCACCTAGACGAAGAGCACGAAGAATTTCAATTCGTTGGATCGTGTCAATATTTGAATGGAGGTATCGCACTCTCATACCTTGCTCCAACAAATACTCCGTAAGATCTTCAGCCATCTTTTTCGTCAAAGTAGTGACAAGTACGCGATCGCCCATCGTCACTCGCTTATTGACCTGCTCCATCAGATCATCAATCTGTCCTTTCGTCGGCTTGATGATGACTTCAGGATCAACTAGTCCAGTCGGGCGAACAATCTGTTCAACAACTTGCTGAGAAATCTTGAGCTCGTACGGACTCGGCGTCGCCGACAAGAAGACGCATTGATTCACTCGCTCAATGACTTCTTCAAAATGGAGCGGACGATTGTCACGAGCACTGGGAAGACGAAAGCCGTGTTCGACAAGGATGTCTTTACGACTTCTATCGCCAGCGAATTGACCATGCAACTGAGGAACCGCAACGTGGCTCTCATCAATGACTAACAGAAAATCTTTCGGAAAATAGTCGAGCAGGGTAAACGGTGGCTCTCCGGCCTGACGGCCATCGATATGGCGCGAGTAATTCTCGATGCCATTGCAATATCCGACTTCTTGCATCATTTCGAGGTCGTATTGTGTTCGCATACGGAGTCGTTGTGCTTCTAGCAATTTGCCTTCGGCCTCAAAGAAAGCCAAACGTTCTTGTAACTCGCTTTCGATCCCTAAGACAGCACGCCGCATCCTTTCGTCACCAGCTACGTAGTGTGTCGCTGGGAAAACGACAGTCCGCGCCAATTCACGAAGGGTTTCACCCGTCAAAGGATCGATCATCGTCAGGCGTTCGACGGTGTCGCCAAACATTTCAACTCTCAATACCGACTCTTCATACGCCGGATGAATTTCAATAGTGTCACCACGAACTCTGAATTTCCCGCGACCAAGACTCATGTCGTTGCGGTCGTACTGCAGGTCAACCAGGCGACGCAAGATGCTGCGCATGTCATAGTCGACGTTGATATGTAGTTCTAAAAGCTGACCGCGGTATTCGTCAGGGTCACCCATACCGTAGATACACGACACCGATGCAACAACAATCGTGTCGCGTCGCGTCAGCAAAGCGGCAGTCGCCGAGTGCCGCAGACGATCAATATCATCATTAACTGACGAGTCTTTCTCAATAAACGTGTCGGAAGAAGCGATGTAAGCCTCGGGTTGGTAGTAGTCGTAATAAGAGACAAAGTATTCGACTCGATTATCCGGGAAAAACTCCATCATTTCTTGCGCAAGTTGCGCCGCCAAACTCTTGTTGGGAGCCAGAATCAATGTTGGCCGTTGAGTCTTTTCGATCGTCCAAGCGATCGTTGCGCTCTTACCCGACCCAGTGATACCAAGCAAGGTTTGAAAACGAAGACCTGAATCGATTCCGCTACTCAATTCCGCTATGGCCTTAGGTTGATCTCCGGCCGGTGAGTATTCGGAAACGACTCGAAAGGGAATGTTTTCTTCAACAGAAACTAAGTCACTCATGGAGTACTTGGTGGGGTCTGAGGACCCGCATTAGGAGTCGGGGTGATCGGCTCATAGTCGTCTGGAAGTTGCGGGAGGGAAACTAACCAATCCCAAACCTTGTCAATCTGCGGAATCAGACTTTCGAGATCGTGACTGTTATCGATCACGAAGTCAGCTGTTAGCAGCCGTTGCTCTCGCGTGGCCTGACGACTGATTCTTGCGCGAGCATCAGCCTCGTCAAAACCACGAAACTTGATAAGTCGCTCAACTTGCACTTCAACTGGAACGTCAACAACAATTTTGCCTTGCAAACCTTCTCTTGGATTTTCAGTCAGCAATGGAATATCCAAAATGACGACGTTCTTCGTTGTCCGTTGCTCAATCATGCGGCGATTCATTTCTTTGCCAACTGCCGGATGAACGATCGCGTTCAGCGACTTCAGAGCCTCGGGGTCAGTAAAAACAATATTTGCTACTGCCTGACGATCTAGTGAACCGTCGGAAGCGAGTACCTCGGGACCGAACTTTGAGGCCAATTCTGCCAACACTGGCGAGCCGGGCAATTGAACTTCCCGCACGATTGCATCGGCGTCGATGATGATCGCACCTCTACCTTCAAGCAACGACGAAACCGTCGATTTACCCGACCCAATACCGCCTGTTAAACCAACGAGAATCACAACATCACGCTACGGCATACACGGGCAGGTACTCTAACTATTCGTGGACCGAAGAAAGATTGCTCGAGCTCGCAATCACCCGTCTCTACGAGGAGTGACCAGCCAAGACCAGACCGGAGAATTGTCCTGGCCGTTGGTTGACCGGCGTCAGGCTCGCACGGATCCCCCGTCTGGTCATGAACGTCGCAACGATGTCGATCAGGACGCGATCGATCAGTTGTCCTCAGCAAATCAGCTGCTCCTATCACTCCAAAAGATTGCCATTACGCTCCCATCATCTCTTGACCTCGAGACTGTTCTCGACCAGGCGGTCTCTCAAGTCCCCGATCTTGTTGGTGCAGACATCGTGACAATTTTGTTGGCGAACAAAGATGCGTCACGCCTGACGATCGTTCGTGGACGAGGCTCGGCCAATCTCTTGGAAATTGCAGTCCAAGACCTTCCGGCGCATATTCGAGAGTCCCTCGATCTCAACCGAAGTATTGCATCTCAACTTTCTCACGCTGCAAAGGGTTTCGCCGAAGAAGCCCGCGCTGGCGCCTACTGCGCATTGCGTTCGCGAGGCATAGTCGTCGGACTCATTGCCGCCGAATGGCGCGAAGAGCGGGATCTGAAGCGAGAAACACAAGTTCTCACTGGAGTCGCTGATGCACTCGGCGTCGCAGTCGACAATGCTTACATTTTTGGTGACATTAGGCGACAGAGCGCAAGTGAAGAACGTCGACGAATTGCTCGTGACCTACACGACCGAACTGGGAGTGGTTTGGCTTTTGTCGGACTCGAATTGGATCGTTTGCAACGAAACGAAGATAACGAACAGACGAGCTATGAAATATCAGCGATCCGTCAGCAGGTCGGTTCAATTCTGGCAGAAGTTCGTGAAATGTTGTATGACCTGCGAGTCGGCCTTAATGGAGAAGCATCTTTGTACGACACGATCGTTGATTTATCTCAACGAGTGACATCACGCTCGCAATGTGTTGTCTCTTATGAACTGTCAAACCTTCCTCAACTAGACAACTACTTGAGTAATGAAGTCTGGGAAATTCTCAAAGAAGCGATCATCAATGCTGAACGCCATTCACAGGGAACAAAGATTCTGATCTCCTCGGTTGTTACAGATTCGTTGTGGACGATTTCAGTTGTTGACAACGGAATCGGAATTCAAACCAAGAACAAGCGCCCAGACTCGTACGGTATGACTGGCATCGTTGAGCGGGCCGAAAGTATCGGGGCGACATTGGTGATCGAATCGCCGCTTCGAGATAGAGATTACGGAACGGCAATCTCTATCTCTCTTCCCGTTAACAATGACGATGAGTCGTCAAATGACTCGAGATCACGATGAGAATCATGCTTGTCGACGATCATCTTCTGTTACGTGAGTCTCTGAAACGTCAGATCCAAGAATCGGGGCACGAAGTTGTCGCCGATCTATCGGACGGTTCAAGTGCGGTAGCCGTGGCTTTAAAAGTTCAACCGGACATTATTTTGATGGACATATCGATGACCGAAGGCGATGGCATCACGGCGTGTCGAGCGATCATGGAAGCTGACGCGCGGCAAAGAGTCGTCATGCTCACAATGCATGTCGAAATCGAATTAGTGCGTCAGGCCCTTAAGGCTGGCGCAGTTGGCTACATCACGAAAGACGCCACCTTTGATCAAGTGATGCGATCACTCGATATGGCCTGCAACGGTGATGTGATCATTTCTCCAGAATTCGCTCAGGCCCTTTTGCAAGAATCAGAAGCCGTTGTTCTGTCGAGTACATCTATCTTGAGTGAGCGCGAACTAGAAGTGCTGCGGTTGCTAGCCGACGGTCAGTCGACACCCGAAATAGCTCAGGTGATGTTCATCAGTCAAAAGACGGTGAAAAACCATCTGGCTTCGATCTATGAAAAAATTGACGCCCGGGACCGCACACAAGCGGTCGTCCGGGCGGTCAAAATGGGAATCATTAAAATCGGACCATAGGTCCGAATGATCAGGCCTCTGGTGCTGATTCGGTGGCTTCAGCGGCGGCCGCAGCAGCTGCTGCACCTTCTCCACCTTCACCGTAGTACTCGGCCCATGTGGCTTCACGTGAAGCATCATCGGCTCCGGCTGACCAGTTACCGTGTTCGTCGACTTCAAAGTGCTTGCGGTACTCCTCGGCAAGTTCTCCGCCTTCGGCAGCCTGCTTGATACTGAGGCTGATGCGACGACGTGCCAAATCAAGATCGATGATCTTGACCCACAACTCTTCGCCTGGCGTCACAACCTGCTCGGGAGCTTCGACGTGTTGGGTGCTCATTTCTGAGATGTGCACCAGACCTTCGATACCTTCGCCAACCTGAACGAATCCGCCGAATGGAACCAACTTGGTGACACGGCCGTACACGAGCTGTCCAACTTCGTGACCAGATGCGAAGACTTCCCACGGATCTTTTTCAGTCTGCTTACGTGACAAGCTGATGCGCTCACGTTCGTAATCAATGTCGAGAACCTTGACCGTAACCTTGTCACCGATGGCAACGACTGAACCGGGGTGATCAACATGGTTCCAGGACAATTCGCTGACGTGAATGAGTCCGTCCATGCCGCCGAGATCAACGAATGCACCGAAAGCGACAACACTCGAAACGACACCTTCACGGACATCGCCAACCTTGAGATTAGTCAAGAAGCCATCGCGTGCTTCCTTCTGAGTCTCTTCGAGGTAGGCACGACGTGAGAGCACAACGTTGTTGCGGTTCTTGTCGAGTTCGATGATCTTGGCCTGCATCACTTTGCCGACATATGGCAACAGGTCACGCACACGGCGCAATTCAACGAGAGACGCTGGCAAGAAGCCACGCAAGCCGATGTCAACGATGAGACCACCCTTGACAACCTCGATGACGAGGCCTTCGACCATTTCTTCGTTTTCCTTCTTCTTCTCGATCGTTCCCCACGCACGCTCATACTGAGCGCGCTTCTTGGAAAGGATCAAACGACCTTCTTTGTCTTCTTTGGTCAGTACCAAAGCTTCAACCTGTTCGCCAAGCTTGACGATTTCGCCGGGGTCAACATCGTTACGAATGCTGAGTTCTCGTGATGGAATAACACCTTCACTCTTGTAGCCAATATCGAGAAGAACTTCGTCCTTATCAATCTTTACAACGATTCCGAAAACGACTTGGCCGTCTTCGACTTCAACCATGGTGCCTTCAATCGCATCGGCGAATGAACCAACAAGGTCATTTTCAGTAATTTGGCGGGGAACGTAATTTCCTTCTGCGTCAAAAGTTCCCATTGCAGAGGAAGTTGACGAGGAGGGGCTCAGAGTGTCGGACAAGGGTTATTCACTTTCATAAGAACGAAGCACCCGATGATCGAGCACAACGTTGATTGGACAGGGACATGTTCTGCCCAAGGACAGAACCCTGCAAATTTACCAGCCCAGAGGCACTTTTCCCCAGCCTGACCCATATTCATATGGGTTTAAATCTTCATCGCTTTCACCAGGAACTCAGGAGATTCGACCGTTGCCGCCGCCTCTTCGTAAAGTCCTGGTTCAACAGACGAGATTGAGGTCACCAAGAAACCGCATTGGGTCAGCAATAGACGTAATTCGCGTGGCGTGTAACAACCAGTCCACAGGTCCACCTGTTGAGTCTCCCCTGCGCTATTGCGAATCTCCGTGACTTCATGAGACACTCCACTCAAGGCATCAAAAGTGGCATCTACATGGT
>JBIIMF010000017.1:0-21551 GCA_044338135.1 Ilumatobacteraceae bacterium
TTCGTGGCCATACTGAGGACTTCTACGACAACCAAGTCATTGATCACGGCGAAGAATACGAGGTCAACGACAGACACATTGTTGACTTTTTCACCGAAAGAGCAGTCGATTACATCGAAGAACGTGGCGACCATCCATTCTTTTTGATGGTCAACTACGACGCACCGTATTTGCTACCTCCTACCAATCTTGGTCCGGATTTCCGCAATCGCTTCTATGAAATGTTCGTCAACAAAAAGTTCGATACTTTTCCACGCACGGCAATCTCGGATGAGATGTTGAGTCTTATTCGGGGCCCCGATGATCCGAATCGTTACAGCCGACACATGCTGTACAACTTGATGCGGATGCACAATGACCCTGCATCAATGGCCAATGTGTGTGCGCAAATTGCAATTGTCGATGATGGCGTAGGCAAGATTGTCTCAGCACTCAAAGATAAGAACTTGCTCAAGGACACAATCGTGATCTACACAGCAGATCAAGCCAACTTGTATGGGCAGCACGGGCTATGGGGACACACCATCCAGACGCGCCCTTCTCATTTATATGATGCCGCCGTGCGAATCCCGTTCATCGTTCGCCACCCTTCAGTGCCGAACGATTACGTATCAGATGCGCTGTGTAGTCAAATCGACCTGCCATCAACAGTTCTCGACATGGTGGGGACTACGCGACAATTTGACCAGTCAGCAGGCACCTCTTTTAAGGCACTACTTCAAGGTGAAGACCATCAGCGCAGCGAAGTATTTTTTGAACAAGAAGAGTCTCGCGGAGTACGGACAGATCAATTCTCTTATTGGTGTCGTCTTCCGGGGGCGGGGCCAAACGTTCTCTTCGATCACAACAGCGATCCATTGCAAACACAGAACGTGGCTGATCAACCTGAGTATTCGCATGTCGTTGAGGAACTTCACCTAAAAATCACTGATTTTTTTAGTCAGTATTCAGACAACAAATACGACATCTGGAAAGCCGGTCAAGCAAAGGGCTCAATCTCCTCTGAAACATTCCTGGCACCACTGATGCCCGACGGATGGACAGCAACGACAACATCGACCACCTAAGGTTTTCTGTTTCGTCCTACAAAGCGCAGTGGAATTGGTCGTTCCAAAAAATGGCATTTCGCGTTCCAAACGTTTCCTGAAACCCCAGCCGAGACCCCATCAATACTGGGGTTTGGAATTACGCACCAGCCTCACGAAGGCGGGGATGGTGCGAAATGTGGTGCGAAATTCGCCGACACATTTCAGAACATCTATATAGAGGTTACTGGAGTCGCTCAGAGTAGAAAGAATGCGCTCAGAATCTGTCGTTCGTGTTTGTGGCCTCTGACTGACCTGCGAAAACGCATTTAGGGCGTCACTGAACAATGCTCTCATCTATATAAAGAGGAGTTAGGCGGCTTTTCGCCGCATAGCCCGTTCGGGTGGTTCCCATTGCCCAAGGAACTCGCTATAACAGGTGGACCGACAAACGGGGTTCAGGACAATCTCCTACGGCTGTGGCTCAACATCGCGAGCGAATCCGACATCCCGACTCGCGGCACCTTTAGCAATCGAAATAGTCGCGACCGACATAGTCTCCGTAGACGCTCAATCTGTTAAACGGAGGCGCAATCGCAACTACGTAATCACCCGCCAAGTCAAAAATCTTGCATTCTCCTACACCTACACCAAAGAGGTATCCGGAGGTGTAGCCGTCAGTCTTGCCTTCCTCGTAACCGTAAGTCTCGCCTTCCTCGTAACCGTCAGACTTGCCATCCTCATAACCGTCAGAGTTGCCATCCTGATAACCGTCCTTGCGAGAAGTTTCTTTCGCGATCTTGAGCTCCTCGGCGGTGTACCTATCTCCAATTAGGAATTCTGTGGCACCCACGGCAGTAAATACTGTTCCGGCAAGCAAGCCGACAAGCAGGGTCGCAACAGGAATGAGGACCCATTTCCTGCTGAATTGGCTAGGGGGTGTTTCTCCTTGTTCACTCCCAGTTGTCAATGTGTCGTTAGCCGGAGACGGAAACTCTGTCATTTTTGCTCCCTTACCTTTCTCGTGGTTTTCAATGGTTAAAGCGATCGCATCCTAGGACCATCAAGTATGGTCAAGGCGCATCAGAGCCTTGACTAGCCGAACCAGATCACCAGCTTCGACTACGCCTGAACCGACCACGCTGTTGGGATCACGCTCATGTCACCTCTGGGGATTCACTTGCTTAGCCGGGGTCGAACATTCTTGTTGTTCTAGAACCAAGTCTTCTTGTTCAGTTGAGAAGCGTTGTAAAACTCCTGGTCGCTCTTGGTCAGATAAACCATTCCTTCGATAAACGGGATGATCGCACCGATTCCACAATTGAAAATCGTGATCACGATCTAAAAAATACCCTTATATAGAGGTTGCTCGAGCGCACTCAGAGTAGAAAAGTGTGCTTGATGGAGGCCGGGTTAAACTCGTCAGATGAAAAAAGTCTTCGCCCCATTTGTCAGCCTTGTCGTAGCCACGGCAGTCGTGTTTGGTTTCGCCCTGGGTGTGTCACCCGTAGGCGCAACGACAACCGCTGAATATGCCGCATACACGGTCAATGGAACAACTGGGTCAGTCAGTTTTGTCGGAAACTTCCCGTCGGCAACGTTCACTAGCCAACGCACTGTGCAGGGGCCATTTACTTCGGCGGTACTCGATGCGTCGACGCCGTTTGGTGCGGTCTACGGCTCATCAGTTGGCCAGTCCTTTATTCGGCTCAGCAGCCCATCCAATTCGGGCTCAAGCTCAACCGTCTTCACGTTTGCCTCGGCAACTCCGGCAACAGGATACGGTTTCACGCTTGGCGATGTCGATGCCGAAGCGGTGACCATCTCGGCCACCACCACTGGTGGCGTCGCCGTCACTGCAGCCGAGTTGGGGTATACAGACTCGTTTAACTACGCGAGTGGCGCCGATCTTCCGACATGGAATGCAGGAACATCCACGTTGATCGGAAACGTGGCCGATACCTCGGGAGCATCGGGATGGTTCTCACCCACTGTTCCGCTTGTGACAATCACGTTCACGAGCACGACCCTCAGCGGTTCCCCGGATTATCAAGTGTGGATGGCTGCATTAATCCCCGTTCCTGCGACAACCACAACGACAACCACAACGACAACGCCAGCGACCACGCCGAGCACAAACACACCAATTTCGATCGACCCCACGCTGCCTGCCAGCAGATTGCCCGCGACCGGCGACGACCTCAACTTTGCATTCATTGCTCTGAGCGTCCTCATCATTGGACTCATCACCGTGGTCACCCGAAAGCGTCTTCACGATTCTCGCCCTCAGTAGGCGTGATCGGTCGCGGGTGCAGAAAGCAGTTGTTTACTCACTGAGATACGAAGGCGGGTACGGTGCAAAATTCGGCGGTACCGGCGCGTCAATATCTCAGGGCTACTGAAGTGCATTCTGAGTGGAAGGTCTGTGCCAAAATCGCTGAGGTGTTGGTGAACACTTCTCAAATAGGCAGATATTTGCGATTTCTGTCAAACTCAGATTCTAAATATCAAGGTTGACTCGGGGTCCTGAATGATCAATCCGCGAAGCGTGGTTCTAGAACATGAGGCGGTCATCGCGCTGACCCAAATTTTGGGCATCATGCTTGATCAAATGTTTGATGTCGAATCTCGGGCGGTGTGGGAAGTTGAAGATGTGATTGATCTAGAAGCACGTCTAAGTGAGCCAGCAGAGGGATCGCCCATCACCTTAGGAATTGATGATGTGGCACTTCTTTTACAAGGTATGGCTTTCACCGAGGTCATGTCTGAGGATCTCCCCTGGATTGACACAGTTCGTTGGGTAACCGATTTTGTAACGGCCGAGCTACGTAAATATTGGACTGAGGACGAATGGCGCGAATTTGCGCAGTGACTTACGGAGTTCTTTTTTAACTTTGGATTTCGGCGTACTCTGTGGGCATGAGTCAAGTGGCGAAAACTAAGAATGGTTATCCGCCACGTGTGTGCGAATCTTGTGGGCTGAAGTTTGAGTGGAGAAAGAAATGGGCCAAAGATTGGGACAAGGTGAAGTTCTGCTCTGAGAAGTGTCGTCATTGAGTTCCTTCTCGGCAAGTAGTCCGTTTTCAATCCATCCTCCCCACCCCATTCTTACGAGGTGACTTGCCCCATAAAAGATGGGCCTATTTCAAGGGTCAGGACAAGAGGGAGACAATTTTACAAAGTGTAAATAAGCAGTGCGTCTAAGGTACGAGAGTGGAAACAACTTCTGGTCCAATTGTCAGCGTCGTGATGGGCTCGAGCAGCGACTGGCCAATCATGTCCCGTGCAGTTGAAATTCTGGAGCACTTTGCAATACCCCACGAGACTCAGGTGCTGTCAGCGCATCGCATGCCCGATGAATTGTTTGCATACGCCGAAACTGCCAAACAGCGCGGGCTGCGGGCAATGATCGCCGGTGCTGGTGGAGCCGCACATTTGCCTGGCATGCTGGCCGCAAAAACACTGGTACCGGTGCTTGGTGTACCAGTTCCCACCACCCACCTAGCGGGTCAAGATTCGCTTTATTCCATCGTGCAGATGCCTGCGGGAGTACCCGTGGCAACATTCGCAATTGGTGAAGCCGGTGCGATCAACGCGGCATTATTTGCCATAGAACTTTTGGCCCACGACGATGACCAACTGCACAAAACCCTTGTCGAGTATCGCCGCAAGCGACATGACGATGCGGTGTCTAGCGTTCTTCCCTCTGCCTGATGTCAACCATGCTTGGTGTTATCGGCGGAGGTCAGCTCGGCAGCTATTTTGTGCTCGCTGCACAAAAGATGGGTTACCAAACAGCAGTCCTCGACCCTGACCCGAGCGCACCAGCTGGTGCACATGCCGATAGGCATATCGTTGCCCAGTATGACGACAACGACGCACTGAGAGAACTCGCTGCCATCTGCAGTGCAGTCACCATTGAATTCGAAAATCCGCCAGTCTCGTCGCTGGAATTTCTTGCTCAATACGTGTCTGTTCGTCCTTCGCCCGCATGTGTAGCAATTGCTCAAAACCGCCGGGACGAAAAACAATTTTGCGAATCAATTGGTCTGCTTGTTGCACCATATGAAGTGCTTGAAATTCAAGCAGACATTGAACGTATCTGTACCTATGGAATCAATACGAGTAGAAATCCGTTCAGCACACCGCTTCTCATGAAAACAACGAGACTGGGCTACGACGGAAAAGGTCAGCAGAAAATTTCTGACTTCTCAGAAATTTCTTCACTGTGGGACAACGTCGGCAATGTTCCATGTGTTGTTGAACAGATGATCACTCTCGATGCCGAGTTTTCAATCATTCTTGCGCGTGGCACCGATGGCTCCATCGCCATGTTTGCACCTACTCACAATGTGCACATTGATGGGATTCTTGACGTCAGCACTGCCCCATTTACGGGTGACTATGATTTTCGTAAACGCGGCGAAGCAGCCGCCATCCGCATCGCAGAGAAACTGGATTACGTCGGTGTTCTCGCTGTGGAGTTTTTTGTCTCCGACGACATGCTGTTTGTGAATGAACTTGCACCTCGACCGCATAACAGCGGTCACTGGACGCTTGATGCTGCGCACACCAGCCAGTTTGAACAACAAGTCCACGCCTTGGTGGGATCTGCACTTGGCGACCCATCAATGATCCACTCAGCAACGGCAATGGCCAACCTTCTCGGAGATCGTTGGGCCGACGGCGAACCTCAATTTGATCTGGTGCAAAACGACCCTCGCACCCACCTGCATCTCTATGGCAAAACCGAAGCTCGACCCGGTCGCAAAATGGGGCATCTCACCGTTGTTGGCAATGATGTTGACGATGTAGCCATTCAAGCGGTAAACGTCCGCACCGCCATGACCCGACGCCCCGAATCATCAAGCGAATGAATGTCCTTACAAACGAGATTTCGCTCTTAATTTTTAATCTTTGCTCAGCTACCGACATTTACAAGAGGATTACACGCGAGCGAATCGCTCGGCTTCTTCACTAAAGCGATTGCGAATATCACTTGAGACTGAAGCCCGCGTGCGAGCAATCGCCACATCAAGGTCATCTGAAGAAATGTATGAAGGTTCAATGCCTTCACGGATTCGGTCAAAGACCGCTGTTGCTGCTCGCTGAGCGGCTAATTCAACATCGCCGGGGGTGTAGCCCTCGGTTTCTCTCGCAAGCTTTTCAATGTCAACTCCACGTTGATCTAGACGTGAAAGTGCAGCCTCCCAAAGCGCCAGACGGGCAGTGAGGTCTGGCGGTCCAATAGGAATGACCAAGTCAAATCGGCCGGGACGCAACACCGCTGAATCAATATCGCCAACAAAATTTGTGGCACAGACCAAGAGATGTCCTGGTGTTGAGCGGAACGAGGGAATCATTTTCAATAATTCATTGACAACCCCTTTTGTTGTTGGGTTGCGTTCTCTTGCCGATGCGATTTCATCAAACTCGTCGATAAAAACAACGGCCCGCTCTAATTGCAACAAGTCATTCATCGCCTGACGAAGTTCTGACGACATCGAATCCCCGCCACTTTCTAATTTGGAGGGGAGTAACTCAATAAATGGCCAACCGAGCCGACCGGCTATTGCTTTGGCGAAAGTTGTCTTGCCGGTTCCTGGTGGACCAAAAAGCAGAACTGTCGCTGGTGCTTTTACGCCAACCCTCTCTGCAGTAGTTGGGTCGGCCAACGGCGCCACAACACGACCATCAATAATTTTCTTCTCGGCGTGCATACCCGCCACACGATCCCAAAGGTTGGGCGACAAAATTTCTCCACCGTATTGATCAACGATGCGCATAGCAGTCGGCGCAATCGGCTCCAATTTTTCGTACAAAATGAGATCGTGGATGGCGGAAAATCCACGATTAACAAGAGCCGTTTCTCCGGCTTGTGATTTTGACAACAACGCGGATATTTTTCGAACACCCAGGTGCATCAGTTTTTCTTCGAGACGCAACAACATTTTTGAGCCAATGCCCTGATGACGCCAGGCAGGATCAATCGTCACAACATTTATCCACCCATCATCAGACACAATTCGAGCCTGAATCACACCGATGATTCGTTCACCATCAACGGCAACTACACCTGGCGCACTCGAAGAAACGTCGTTCACGAACTGCGCAATATCGGCCGGCTTGGTGTCGGGCAACGAGCGGCATTCTTCCAACAACCGCACTGCTGGACCAATATCAGAGGTCAGTAGGTCGCGAATAATTAAAGCCATGCCTATCACTATCACCGAATGGCTTTAGCACTGAAGTAGACCCCGAATATTTACTAAAATCCCAGCCAAAAACCCAGCCGAAACCCCATCAATATTGGGTGTTTAGAGAAACGCACCCTGTCCTTTGTCCCCGATTGACAGATCGTCACAAGGACCTCGCAGCTCCCAATTCGGGGGCCAACGACCGTGTCACAAACGATTTGGCTCCGCATGAACTTTTATGACCACCACAGGAGCATTTTTGACCGCACCTATCCCTAGACAGACCCCGGTAGCGAGGTCCTAGAGTCAGGGTGATGCCGAACACTGTTACTAACGCCTTCACTGTCGGCAGAGAACAACAGTTAGTCGTCATTGATTCTTTGCTGTCAAACGTCGTGAGTCGAGACGGTGGCTCGTTGCTTTTTTCAGGTGAAGCAGGAATCGGGAAATCCCATCTCTTGCGTGAGACCATGACCCGCGCGAAACAATTGTTGGTTCGTACTATTTCTTTGCGGTGCTCCGAGAGCGACATCAATGAACCGTTTGCACTTTTTTCGCGCCTCGGGGCGTTATTTGATATCCCCGAACCCGAATCATTTGAAACGAATGCGGCACGCTTTCGTTACGGACGACAGGCGCTTGACGCCGCAGCCGAGCACCCAAGCATCATCCTCATTGATGATTTGCAATGGTGCGACTATCTCAGTTCGGTAGCTCTACTTCACCTCTTTGATTACGGAACCAACTTGGGTATTGGATTTGTGGCAACGACTCGGCCTCTCGATGACTTCGACGAAACAGGAGCAATTATCCAGGTCCGAACTTTGTCTCAATTGATGACGCATGTTCCACTGACTGGTTTAAGCAAAGCAGAAACTTCCCAATTGGTTTCTCAAGTGACATCAACGCCCGTCACCCCAAGTATTGAAAAATCACTTCAAGACCTCACCAATGGAAATCCTTTCTTCCTTCTTGAAATCATGCGTCTTGATTCAAGTATCAATTCACTTGATGGAGTAAAAATTCCGCGAGAACTTGAGAACATTCTTGACCAGAGAATAGATCTTCTCAAAAAAGACGAAGAAATTATCTCGATGGCCGCAATCATCGGCCTCGGCGCAGATCGACGAATTTTATTTCAGTCACTTGATTTTCTTAACTATGAAAATACGGCGATTGCAAACGCCTTACATCGTGCTGAACGCTTTGGATTATTGACATTCAACGAAGAAAGGTACGACTTCTCTCACGCTCTCTATTCACAGCGTTTGATATCACGGATGTCCTACGTTCAGCGCAGTTCGTATCACAGTGCAGTTGCAACCACACTGGCCGATGAGTCTCGATTCATGGCTGCCATGGCCCACTTGTCCCAATCGCATAAATCAGCCGATACTGCCTTTGGGGAATCACTAGCAAATAAAGCTCTTCAGATTTCACAGGCCAATGGCGACCATGCCGGCATGACCCAATCTGCTCTGTGGCTTCTTGAACATATAGAACAAGACACACCCAAGAAGGTGAATCTTCTGATTCAGTTATCTAAGTCGCAGATTGCGCTTGGTCGCCGTCTTGAGGGTAGAAAAAATGCCGAGCTTGCCAGTTCATTAGCCCGCAGTAGCGCTGACGCAGAGTCAGAAGCTGAAGCGGTTATGCAGTGGGCCGCCCGAAGTGACTTTACGCCCGATCGCGCCCCCGTCATCGCGGCATTTGAAGGCATTGATCTCAACAAGTTGTCACCCAATACGCGAATCAAACTTCTGAGTGCCTATTCTCAAGCAGTTTTGCTCGTGCCAACCGAAGAACATGTCTCAATCAACTCTGGTTCTGAATTGATTACTTCATTTGGCAATATCCCTTCCGAAAATGTTCGCCCCGATTCCACCGATTCTGTTGCATGGAATTGGAACATCAACGCAGCTCATGCTCGGCGACTGGCAACCGAAGCACGCGATGAAGCCTTTGCGAATTTGGGACTCGAGATCGAACCCGAAACGCGCATCCAATCATTAATCGCCTGGCGCGAGTCACACCGTTCGCCAGACTTTCTTGCCCAACGGCTTACCGCGACTGAGAAGGCTCTTGACCTCTCACGTTCCAACGGAAAACATCACGAATCTGCCCACTTTTGTCACATTCTGGACTTGATGGAGAGCGGAGACTTTGCCCGTGCAGATCTTGAAATTCAGCAATTGCGCTCTCTCGCAAATGCCGGAGGTTCATTTATCGCACAGTGGTGGAGCGGCTTCCTTCACACAAGTCGGCTCATCTCACGTGGAAAATTCTCAGAAGCCACCCAAGAGGCGCGATATGCATTTGATAGAGGACAGCTAGCTGACGAACCTGGCCGACTTGTGATCATGCTTGAGCAACAAACCTTGGTCATGATCGAGTCAATTATCCCGCCAGAACTCTCGACAATGTTCCAAGGTCAAACCACGTTGCTGGCCAATCACTACGCACGTGTACTGGCCGCGCTGGCCAATGCATCGCTAGGCAACAGTGTCACTGCCGAGAAATACATCACCGACACCTTAAGTATCTTCGAAGATTCTGAAAAGGAAGCTGCGTGGCTAACCACAGTGACCATGTTGGTCGAAACCGCTCACCTTGTGAAGCGTTACGACATTGCTTCACGTGGGGTTGATCTTCTCGAGCCATATTCTCGGCAACATGTCACTTACATTGGCAACACGATTCGAGGCCCAGTGCGGCGCTACTGCGGGCTTGCCAAACATGCCGCTGGCGACCTACGCGGAGCCATTGACGATTTACTCATGGCCCGAAATGAGTCACGCCGCATTGGAGATCATCTATGGGACCTCGCGTGCTCGGTTGATATTTTGGAGGCCCTCGCCGAGAGCGACCCACATCGCGCAATCGACCTAGTTCCCGAAAGCATCATCGTTGATGCCGAAGCCAGTGAGATGAAATGGCGTGCTCATCGTGGCCGAGTGGCTTTGACAAAAGCACGCGCCTCGCTCGCACGAGAACTGGGCCTCTCGCCCCGGCAGATCGATGTTTTGAATGGCCTATTGAAAGATCTCACCATCAATGAGATTGCCCAGAATCTCGGATTCAGTCACTCCACCGTTCGTCAGGATTCAATCGCAATTTATAAAACTCTCCACATTGCTGGTCGAACATCAATTACAGACCGTGCCCGCGAGTTGCATCTTCTCTAGTCAGCCATTAGTAATGACGAAGTTCAGCAAACATTGTTACCCTCTCCCCATGTTTGCACTACAGCGATACGCCCGTCCGCTTTTGATTACCCACTTGGCCGCAACACTCTTTATGGTCGGACTCATCTGGACCATTCACATCGTCCACTATCCATTGTTTGCCAACGTCGGCGAATCCACGTACGTCGTTTTTCAATCCGAACATGTCAATCGCATCGGAAAATTGCTCTTTCTTCCTTGGCTTGTTGAAGGCATCACCTTGTTAGGCGTTTTGATTCTTGCTTTCCTCGGTAATCGTCGCGATCTTCGACTACCCGCGTTCCTCAATGGATTTGGCATGGCGATCGCCCTCATCATTAGCGGTGTTTGGTCGGCGCCAGCTCACGGAAAACTTGCTGACGGATTTGACGCAGACATTCACAATCAGTTGATGAACGCAAACTTTGTGCGCACTCTTGCTTGGACACTGTGCGGTGTCAGCGCCATTTGGCTTGTTGCGCGACTGTGGTCAACCGATATTCGCGAAGAGAAATCTCCTACTCAGTCATGATCTTCCAATATTGGGGAGCCACCGCGGAAGAGATCAATAGTTCTGTGGTCGGAGACGACCTGTGCAGCACTGCAACACTGGTCGCAACACGATCAATCACTATTGGCGCTCCGCCTCAGGATGTCTTTCCTTGGATTCGACAGATGGGCTTTGGCCGAGCCGGTTGGTATAGCTACGACTGGCTCGACAATCTTGGCCGCAAGAGCGCAATAACCATTCACGACGAATGGCAATCAGTTGAAGCCGGGGACAAGATCCCTTCTGGTCCGATTTCATTCATTGCGGCCATCGTCGATGCACCTCGCCACTTTGTTCTTGAGATCAAATCCCCAGCCAAGAAATCCCCCAAAATGCACTTCACCCTCGCCTACGAATTACGTGATGACCCGCAGGGAACTCGCCTAGTGACACGCATGCGCTCACGTATCAACCTTCCGCTGGGTTCGCTGTTCGAGAAGCTCATCCTTGGCCCAGGTGATGGAATCATGCTGCGACGCCAGTTGCTCAATATCAAAAAGAACGTCACGCTCCGTAATTAGCTCTGCGTCTTCCTACTCTGCAGGTATGCGAGTTACTCTCTGTAGTGATGACTAACAAACAGATCCGCGTCGGCCTACTCGCCTATGGCGCAATCGGACACGAACACAATCTCGCAGTCCAAAACACCATCGGCCTTGAACTCACGACTGTTTGTGACATGAACCCCGAGCGTGTTGCAGCCGCCCTCGAACTTGCCCCACAGGCAACAACTTTCAGCGACGCAACAGAAATGCTGAATTCAAATCTTCTTGATCTTGTTGTTATCTCAACTCCGCCAAACACCCATTTCCAGTGGGCAAAAGAATCTCTGTCGCGCGGTATTCATGTTGTTCTAGAAAAGCCCATGGCCCTCACTGCCGATCAATGCGACGAACTCATGACACTTGCGTCAAGCAAGAACCTCATGCTTGTGGTCTACCAGAATCGCCGATTCGATGATGACTTTGTCACCATGCGCGAGATCATTCGATCCGGCGAAATCGGCGATGTGTATCACTACGACAGTTTTGTCGGCGGGTATTCACGGCCCTGCGATTATTGGCACTCAAACGCTGAAGTGTCTGGCGGAGCAATCTTTGACTGGGGAAGCCATTTCCTCGATCAGATTTTAAACATCATTCCTGATGATGTGGCTCATGTCAGTGGCCAAAACCACAAGCGCGTCTGGACCCATGCAACAAATGCCGATCACGCGCATGTCACGGTGACATTCACGACTGGCAAGCAGGCAACGTTTGTTCATTCCGATCTTGCCGCTGCTCGTAAGCCCAAGTTTTATGTGTTGGGTACGCAGGGAGCAATCATTGGTGATTGGGATCCTGCTGGCGAACCAGCAGTTGCCGACTTACCCGCGATTCTGACAGTGCATCACACCGATGGCACCTCACGTGTTGCACCGTTGCAACCGCTCGCTCCCCACGAATTCCATCGTTCGATTGTCGAGTTGATCAACAACGGAACTCCGATGGAAGTTAACGCCTTGCAATCTCGCAATGTCGTCGCAATTATGCAGGCAGCCGAACAATCAGCCGTGCAAAATGCTCTGCCGGTTGTGCCCGCGATTCGGCGGTCTTAACAAGTGACTGTGAACTGGGGTTTCCTTGGTGCTGGTTTTGTTGCCAGCCGAGGCCTAGCCCCCGCAGTTCACGCGTCTCGCGGCGCAAACCTGTATGCGGTTGCCAGCCGCGATGAGCAACGGTCTGCGACTCTCGAACCAGAGCGAGTTCATGCAACATACGACAACCTCTTGGCTGACGAACGCGTTGACGCGGTATACATCAGTTTGTCAAACGGCCAACATCTTGAATGGGTCACCAAATCACTTGAGGCTGGGAAGCATGTTCTCTGTGAAAAACCGCTTGGTCTTAATGCATCTGAGACTGAAGCAATGTTTGATTGTGCGTCACGTCATGAGCGCCTTCTTATTGAGGCAGTGTGGGGCCGATGGCACCCTCGATTCGCCCGCATGGTTGAAGTAGTCGCAAGTGGAGCAATCGGAGATGTTCAACACATCGAGACTGCGTTTACATTTACCTCAGAGATGACCGACAACTATCGATTGAATCCAGCAATGGGTGGCGGTGCACTACTTGACGTTGGCTGCTACCAGGCCCACGCTTGGGTGGCACTCACGGCTGACGCAACCGACCTCAAAATCAATGACCTTTCACGCGTGGTCGGACCAACAGGCATCGATCTGACCACTGATGTTTCAGTGCGCATCAACAAGTCAGTGACGGCCCACGCAGTGAGTTCATTTGCATTGCCCAGCCAGCAGCAATTTATTGTTCGGGGGTCACTCGGTCAGATCAGCACCGAAGTTGGCGAATCGTTCACAACATGGAATGAAGCATGTTCTCTGCGAATCAATGACGTGATTGAAGAGTTCCCTGTAACGAACGCATTCGTTGAAATGGTCGAAAATGTCAGCCGAGTCATTGATGGTGATCGAGGCTGGATAGTTTCGAGCTCAGATTCAATTCGCGTCGCCTACATTCTTGACACCATCGCACGACACCCGTAGATCAATGCCCAAGTGGGGTGTTTGTGCCTCGGTCGGCACTTCCGTGACGAAACTTGGCCGAATCGATTGGCATGTGAGAATCGACTACTTGGCTCATGGTGTTCTCGTGGACACAAATACGCTCGATGATGCGCCATTCACCGGAGCGCTTTTCGTATTGATCGAGGTAACGCCCAAACCACGTGTCGGTGTAATGAACGTCGCCATCTTCACGGAATAGATACGTGACGTTATAGATCTCGCCTGATGCTTTGTCACCTTGAACCTCAATAGTGTGGTTCATGTTGCAGTGCATCGTGCCGGCAAATCGCTTGTGTGTCTCAACGACACGATCACAAAAAACCATTGCGTTGCCGACGAATACTCCATGGTCGTCGGTTGCCTCTGGCCAGTAGGCCGACTTCATCACATCGGCATCAAGGCGGTCAACACCGCGTGCGTATCTTGCTACAACTTGGCGAATGGCATCGTGGTCAGAAAGCGAAGTGGTCACGTCCAAACCCTAGTCACATTTCTTTACGGAAAACCGCAACGATCGCGTTGGCGTGACCATGTCCCATTTCAAACTTGTCTTTGAGATGAGCGACCTGCTCCATGTGGGTCAGTTTGGACACCTTCTTGAGCTCTTTCATCCAATGCTCAATGGGCTTGCCGTACTTCTTTTCGATTAAAGGAAAATACGACGCCGGTCCAGTCACTTTCTCAGCCATGGTTTCTGTTTACCCCAAGAATGGCCGTAGTTCAACGTCGGTGGTGTGAGGCTCGTCGCCTGCTCATCGCTCTCCAACCGGATACCGCCGAATCGGTTGTTAGTGAGTCGGTTGTGAAGGCATCCGATGTTGTCGACCGACGACAGGCTGCGCCCCACACCCAGCGTCGTTAAGAACTGGCCATCCCAACGAATAGAGAAAAAGTCGTCTCACGAGTCTGGTGATGATAGTGAATTGATGTTGGGATGCGCAGCTGGTCGTGGGTGATGAACGTTGACTGAGCCCACACCACCAACATGATTCAAAACTGGGGTATGTGGGCGACGTCAGTGAATCAACTACGAGCCAGCGACGAGCGTCCCAACAGACATCATCACACCAGCAAATAAGACAACGGCACCTCTATCAAATTGTGGTTGACTGATACAGATGTTGAGTGACAAAAAGATCCTTGTAACTGGCCCATCAGGACAGATTGGTCTCCCCCTCGTTCAGTTTCTTGCTCCACACAACGACGTCTGGGGAGTCGCCAGGTTCAATCAACCCGGATCACGCGAACAGCTTGAGACTCTCGGTGTGACGACCCGATCAATTGACTTGTCGTCCGGTGACTACTCATCGCTTCCGGATGATTTTGATTATGTGATCCACCTTGCAGCATTCAAAACCGAGGGACTTGATTACAACCACGCCATCACGGTCAACGCCGAAGGAACCGGCTTGTTGTTACAGCATTGTCAAAAGGCCAAGGCGGCACTCGTCATGTCGACGCACTCTGTTTACAAGCCAGTTGATGATGCACAGCATGCTTTCAATGAGAACGATCCGTTGGGCGATGTCAATTACATCATGTCCCCCACTTACTCGATTTCAAAGATTGCTGAAGAGGCTGTTGCCCGCTATTGCGCCCGTGCCTACAACCTTCCTGTCACCATTGCCCGCATGAACGCGTCATATGGCCCAAATGGCGGTCTGCCCGCGTATCACCTCGATTGGGTCTTGGCCGATAAGCCCGTTGTCACGCGTTGGGATCCGTGTCGCTACAGCCTCATCCACCAAGACGACATCAACGATCAACTCGAATCGCTACTTGACGCGGCAAGTGTGCCCGCCACGATTGTCAACTGGGCCGGTGACGAAACACCTTCGGTTCATGAATGGTGCACATACATGGGAGAAATCACCGGACACACTCCAGATGTACGAGTCGTTGAAATAGCGAACAGTCTGCGTGGATCAATCGCCGATGTTAGCAAGCGATTATCTATCACTGGCCCGTGCAAGGTTTCTTGGCGCGATGGAATCAAACGAGTATTTGAAGAACGACACGGCGATCAGTCAAAATCGCTAATTACCGGTCAATCTTCGAAATTACTCAATGAAATCAAGCGTTTGCTCTAGCCGAGCAGTACGCCACGTACAATCAAGAATCCAACGACGAGCAGAATCAATCCGCCAATTCGCGTGAACCAGTTTTGTTTCCAGGGCTGACTACTTGATCGGCCAAACCATCCAAGAACCGTTGTGATAAATCCGGGCATTCCAAGGAATACAAAACCGAATGTCAACATCTTCTCGGTGTCATCAATATTTGAAGTCAAGAGTTGACCCCACCAACGCGCAACAAACATCATGAATGTCACCTTCAAAATTCCCCGCGGCAAATAGCGATGTAGGGCTTCAATATTTGGGAATTTGTCATCAACAATCGCCACGAGTTTCGGCAGCAAATACAGAGCGGCACCAGTCCACAACGCCCAGTTGTTGCCAATAAAGACAATCGCCACAAACGTAAATGACGCCGTGCGGAATAGTGATGAAATCACCACTTGCGCATTACTCGGGTCGGGAAGTTTTGAATCTGAAAGTTCAAGCATTCGACCTGGAGTCAAAATCACTGCCGAGTTCTCAAGTAAATAACGCACGGCCAATACGACCAACACAATGATTTGAATACGCGAGACATCATCGGCGTATGACGGGCGGAATCCAGTTAAACCTGGAAGCGATCCAAACATTGAGCCTGCTGCCCAAGCACCAAACAACACAATCATCACAAAGTCGGCAGTTCGATCCCAAATGCCACCAATACCTACAGCATCTTTACGCCGGAACGGTCGCGACGCGCTCGCCAACATCGGAACGGCAAAGCTGAATACCCAAATCCCCAAGAGACCGCGAACCGAATCAGCCGAGTTGATTCCCCCACCTAAAACGATCAGTATTCCGAATGTTGATGCAGCCATGAATCCTGCGAGTGCATCAAAAGTTCCGATCACAACAATCAAAATCAACCAAGCCAATGACGGCATGACCGCATTGAAATCGGTGCTAATGGCTGAACCAATTCCGCCGATGATTCCTAGCAACGGCATGATGATCCATGTCAAACCAAGCAACGAGCGAAGATACGTTCCGTCGGTGAAAACACGACCAACCATTGGCGAGAATCGAGACAACGTCACTGGCAGCGCCTCAATCACACGATCCATTATTGAACTACGTGGCATACGAAGGAGATCGTTCTTTGATTGAGTCGATACTGAGTGATGCTTGACAGCCACATCAGATACTTCACCGGAGCCGCGTTCATCCGAATCTGCCTCTGGATCATCATTTGAATCATCTTCACGGCGACGACCAGCTACAGCCATGCCGGCCAAAGCCATCAGTCCTGCCATATCGCCCAACAAACTGACGACCGACTTTGGCTCCGACATCGGATCGTACGGTTCGCCTCCTGGGTTATCACCAGATGTTCCACCGCCACCCGATGACGAACCATCAGAGCCATTTGAACCATCGTCGGTTGGCAAAGGTTCGGTCGCTTCTACATCAAGGACAACAAGCCCGATAGATGTCTGACCGAGCCTTCCATCGCTCAACGTTCCACTCAACGTCAAGGTGTGCTCGCCCAATTCAATTCCCGGAGGAACATCAAAGGTCTTGCTAAATGCACCTGCCGAATCGGTGAGAGCGGTACCGAGTTTGACCGGCGTTGAGTTGATCCATACTTCAACCTCGGTATCAGGCGCAAAGCCCTCGCCCTGTATCGCCACGGTACGGTCTCGATAGACACGTATGCCCGAAGTCCCGTCTGCCAGGACAACAGCATCTTCTGGTAAGACAGGAATGATTCGTACAACAAAATTGTCGGGATACTCAATAGTCGCTGAATTGTCTTCATTGATCGTCACTATGAGATTGATTACTACGCCATCGATCACTAGCACTGCCTGATCGGGCGGTGTCTCAACTCCATTGCTACCCGGCAACAATTCCAAAGCCGGCAACGTTGTCGTTGTGCTCGATGTGGGCGGAACAGTTGTTTGCGGAACTGTGGTTACAGGAGCTTCTGGGATCGTCGTTACTGGCGACGGTGCCGGAACAGTCGTCACGGGCACCGTTACCGGAGTCGTCGTTACGGGACTCGTTGTTGGCGGGCCTGTCGTTGGAACTGGACGTGGGCGGAAACGTTCAATCACCGCATTGACAGTCTCGGTCGTCCTTCGCGATTCTTCAGTGGGAGTCAGGTCGAGAACATCTAGGTCGGCGTTGAGGGCATCTACTTCTTCTTGAGTGTCAATGTCGTTGTAACCCATTGCTTGAAACTCGACAGCCGTAAATGAGCAATTCTCATTAGCTGTTCCGTCGGCACAGATCATCAACTTCAGAACGGCGTCGACAAGAGCTTGAACCTCAGCAACAGAATCAGTAGAACTTGCCGACATAACTGCCAAGAACTGATTAATAATGCCGATGTTCGAAGCATCAACACCAATGATTCCTGCGTTGGCAAACGTATTCAACGATGGGACGGTATTCGTGCCGTCGTAACCGCTAATCACACCAAGTGCATTGGCCTGATCAGCCCGAACTTGAGTAACGATCGATTGAATGTCGCTCAGCGAATCAACACCAGATGAGTCATCTGCCGAGTTAGCAATTGCTTGGACTACAAGTGCCAAATTGTCAGTGGTAACACCCGTTATCCCAATTGATGTGAGTCTTTCAATAGACAACTCGGGTTGGGCTTGTCCACCGATGGCCACCAGGAAGATATCGGCAACTACGTCAGACGCTGCTTGAAGTTCGGGGTATGTATCAACTTTGGCAAGGGCAAACTTGTCAAAGATCTCATTCAGTAATACTGACTTTGCTGCGGTATCAATTCGCGTCAGTCCCATCGCCACGTATTGAGCTTGTGTCAGAACGATGTCGTTGTCACTAACACCATCAGCTCCATTCAAAATTGCTACGTATGCAGACACGATGTCTTGAATCTCAAGGGTTGTATTTGACTCAGACAGCCCGATTTCCGCGAATGCCGTATTGATCGAGCCCAGATTGTTGGTGGTGACACCAGTGACACCGGCGTTAGCAAAATCGTTAAAGGTCGGCACAACTGTTGCACTAGTACCGCCATACCTGCTGATTCGATCAATCGCATCAAGACGCGACTGCGCCACAGCACCATCGACGATTGAACGCATCTCCGACAGAGAATCAATTCCGGATCCGTCTGCACCGCTTGCACGAATCGCTGCGAGAACCTCTGCAAGATTTGCCTCGGTCACTCCGCTCAGGCCGAGTGCGGCAAAATCTGCGGGCGTCAGGGCGGGCACCGCTGGGGTTCCGGCAGCTTCACCGATGAATCGAGTCACCAAAGATGCCAATGCGGCCAGTTCTTGATAACTATCAACGGCTGTAGAGGGCCGAATATCAATCAGTTCATTGAGCAGATTCACTTCTGCAGGAGAATCGACATCAGGCAGACCGAGTGACGAGAGCTCGGTCGCCGTTAACGGCACTCCGCCGTCTGCGGCTCCGTTAGCCAACGCAACGACCTTGGCATAGGCATCGACAATCGCCTGTACCTCTAATTCCGAATCTGTATCAACCGCGAGTTTCTCGGCAATCAACGAATTGATGCCTGCGATGTTTGCTGCGTCAACCCCAGTGACTCCAATATTTTCAAAATCGCTCAGAGCCGGAGTGGTGTTGCTTCCGGTGTAATTCGAAATGATTGCTTGTGAAGCACCGCGGGCTGCAGCGATTCCAGCATCAACATTCGCTTGCAATTTTGTCAGGGAGTCAATTTCTGAACCGTTGTCCGAAGTAGCGACGATCGAAGCAATAACCGCGGCAAGGTTTGAGGTCGTCACGCCAGCAACGCCAATGAGTACAAAATCCTCAGGTGTCAACACCGGTGAAGCAACTCCGCCAGCAGCGACTGCTGCCAGCCGAGCAACAACGCTCGCAATTGCTTGTAGTTCAACGAATGTGTCGACGTCGCTCCTCAATCGAGCATCAAGAACTGAGCTCAAAAGACTTGCAGGGGCAGCTGTTGTAATGGCCGTTAATCCAAGAGCTTGATACTGATTAAATGTCAATGAAATCGCGCTATTTGACGCTCCGTCGGCGCCATTCAAGATAGTCGCATAGGTGTCAACAACTGCCTGAACTTCACTGCGCGAATCGGTTGCGGCTGCATCTAAAACCACAAGAACCGTGTTGATAGAGGCCAGATTCGTTTGATCAACGCCAGTCACTGAAACCGCCGGGAAATCGGCCTCAGTCGGAGCCGTATTGCTTCCGTCGTAGGCTGAGATGACCGCAAATGCGGCACGTTGAGCGGCCACTGCCGCATCAACGAGAGTGGTCAATTCAGCAAGAGAATCAACTCCACTTCCATTGTCTGCAGAACCAGCGATAGCAGCAATGACTGACGACAAATTGTCTTGATCGACACCAGTGATTCCCAATAACGCAAGATCTGCAGGCGTGAGTGCTGGAACTGGAGTTTCACCAGCTGCTGTCTCAAAGATCGCCTTTACGACGGCCGCGAGCGCAATGACTTCGGCATGTGTGTCAACTGCCGACGAAGGCAATTTGTCAATAATGTCATTCATCAACGATGCCTTGGCAGCATTGTCAATTGCCGTGATTCCACCAGCGCCGTACTGTGAAGCAGTTGCAGTGATGCCATTGTCATCACTGCCATTTGCTCCGTAGAGCGCAGCGATCTGAATAGTCGAGATTGTCCGAGCTGGCGACGAAGCGACACTCGTGTTGCCCACAGAGTCAACTTGTGCAGCCGTGAAGGTGTGCGATGAATTCGACACCGTCGGGGTTGTAAAAGTCCACGAACCACCAATGCCAACCGTGACCGAGCCAATGAGATTCGCGCCATCGTAGATATTGAGCGTTGCCCCTGGTTCACCAGTACCCACAAGAACTTGATCCAAGGCAAAAGTCGTGATTGGGTCAATCGTCGGGGCGTCGGGAACATCGGTATCGACCAACAAATTCACAGTTGTTGAATCAGTGCTGGTGTTTCCAGCGATATCGGTTGCGGCCGCCTTCAAAGAGTAAGAGGCATCAATCAGAGAAGACGTCGTCAATGTCCAATTACCCGAGCCGTCCGAAGTAGTTGTGCCGATCAGATGCAAACCTTCATACAAGCTCACGGCCGTAAACGCTTCAGCGGTTCCCGAAATTGATGGCGTCGCAGAACTCTTCAATAAATTCGTCCCGGTGATAACCGGAGCAATCGGACGAGAGGTATCAATGGTGACACCAAGACCCGCGCTGAAACTGCTCGCGTTGCCAGCGCTATCAATCACCAATGCTCGCAAGGTATACGAATTATCTGCGAGGGCTGAAACAGTTATTGACCAATTGCCCCCTACTACTTGGCCAGTTCCGATCAATTGAAGTCCGTCGTACAACTGAACCGTATCGCCACTGGTGCCCGTCCCAACAAATGTTGGGGTCGTGCGCAGTGTGATTCGGTCAGTTGATGATCGGCCAGAATCTGAGGCAGTCTGCAGATTTGGCTCAGTTGCGTTTGGAACGCTCGTGACGATCTTTAATGTCAAACCAGGCGAGGCCAGTCCGATATTTCCTGCTCGGTCAAGAACTCGAACCTTCACTACTTGAGAGCCATCCGACAGAACTCCGATTGGGGCGACATTCACATAGCCATTCGCAACATCAATACTCGAAACAGTCTTCGCTCCGATCAATTGCATCGTCGCATCTAGTAACTGCACTTGATCGTTGGCGACTACGCCTAGCCCCGAAAGGAATACCGAAATATTGGGCTGGGCAATCGATGTGGTGTCGTCACTTGACGAAACACCTGTGTCATCTGCAGCTAAAAGATCAGGCTCGGCTGGGGCGATCTGAGCAGTCGTATCAATCAATACCGAGAGTGCAATTGAGTCGCCTCCGCTGACACCAGCAACTGAACGGGCCTTGGCAGTGAGGGAATTCTGACCTTCTGACAAATCAGCATTCGGCTGAAGAAGCACGTATC
>JBIIMF010000002.1:0-64202 GCA_044338135.1 Ilumatobacteraceae bacterium
GTGCACCGTAGATGATTCCGATGACAGAAAGAAGTCCGATCCAAGGTGCCCACTCTTTGG
The DNA here is from genome assembly GCA_044338135.1 of Ilumatobacteraceae bacterium. Lineage (GTDB taxonomy): Bacteria > Actinomycetota > Acidimicrobiia > Acidimicrobiales > Ilumatobacteraceae > Casp-actino8. The sequence goes on from JBIIMF010000002.1 coordinate 61, forward strand.
CCGCGGTCGGAAGAATCGGAATTGCGATACGTACGAAACCGTACGTTCCGAGCTTCAACAGAATTGCGGCCAAGATGACCGAACCCTGAGTTGGGGCTTGCGTGTGCGCATCGGGCAACCAGGTGTGGAATGGGAACATCGGGACTTTGACCGCAAAGCCGATGAACATTCCACCGAAGATCCAGATTTGTGCCGAGCGTCCGAGTAGTCCACCGTATTCAGCAAGTTGCGGAATTGAGAACGACGGCTCGACACCAGCGGGCAATCCGCCACGAACCTGATAGAACAACGCGATGAAGGCAACGAGCATGAGTGCCGAACCGAACATCGTGTACAAGAAGAACTTGAGCGATGCGTACTGACGATTTTCGCCGCCCCAGACACCGATCATGAAGTACATCGGCAACAACACCACTTCGAAGAACACGAAGAACAAGATGAGGTCTTGCGAAATAAACGTTCCGGCCATACCTGTCTGCAAGATGAGCATCAAGATGAGGAAGGCCTTGGGATTGCCGGGAGACGGGATGCGATTCCACGAGTAGACCATCACCAGCACCGTGACGACCATTGACAAGAAGTAGAGCGGCAAGCTCATCCCGTCAAGACCGATCGTGTAGTTACTCGAAATGACTTTTATCCACTCAGCGTCTGCAAAGAACTGCAACTTGCCAGCTTGGTCATAATCGAACTTGGTGAGCGTATAAACACCCACTCCCAAGGTTGCGAGCGCGGTCACAAGAGCTACCAACTTGTGGAGCTCTTCTTCTGCCTTGGGGATGAACAGCATGACAATCACGCCGACTAGCGGCAAGAAAGTGCCAACGCTGAGCACCCAGTTTGAATTTTGGAGTACGTCCATGCCGTATTGCTCCTCAGGTGTTGATGATGACGAGTATGAGAGCGCCGATGGCGGCCGCAGCAAACAGCAGCGCTCCGTATTGATTGACCTTGCCCGACTGCACTGGGCGCAACGCTCCGCCTGTGCCTCGGGCTGCGGCGCCCGAGCCGTTCACCGCGCCGTCGACGACGCGCTGATCGATATTTCGATAGACCCAACCGGCAATCCGGCGGGAAACCTTGCCAACACCATTTACGATGCCGTCAAGAATGTTTTGATTCATCCAGGCCGCAGCAGCTGCGATGGGATGAGCAATCGAACGAACGATGACCTTTTCGTACAAGGCATCGAGGTAGTACTTATTCCACAAGAAGGTGTAACCGCCGCGCAAAACTTTGCTGCGCTCGGTGAGACCAACGAGACGCTTGTTGCGTCGCGTGTAGTACTGCACGCAGAAAATCCAACTTGACAACAAACCAAATGCCACGATGGTGAGTGAAAGAGCAGCCTTCGCCCACTTAAACGGAGCGTGCTTCACCGTCGGGAAGTAACAAGCCATTCCGGCTTCGGGCGCAACGACCGCGCAGCCCTCGTCGTACTTGCTTTTTCCACCTTCGGCCGTGGTGTTTTGTTGAGGAATGACAACAGCTTCACCTGGACCAGAAGCCATGTGGCTTTCAATCGCAACATATGCGGCACTCGGTTCGACGTACTTCTTGAGACGTTCCCAATCTGAACCGAATGGAGTTGCGTTTGACAAACCTGCGACTAACGCCAAGGCCGCAAGAATCATCAACGGAACGGTGATGAGTTTCGGGCTCTCGTGAGGCCCATGGTCTGCACCATGAGCGTCGTGCGAGTCGTGAGCATCGTGGGTTGCGTGCGCATCATGTGAATCGTGATCATCGGCATGAGCGTCATGTTCATCATGATGTTCGCCAGCTGCTGCGCCACGGGCCTTGCCAAAGAATGTGAGGTACGTTGCGCGAGTCATGTACGCAGCAGTGAGGAATGCACCACTCAAACCAACGATCATGAACGCGTTGTAACCGCCGTAACCGACGTTGTCGATGATTTCGTCCTTCGAGAAGAAACCAGCGAGTGGGAACACGCCAGCCAAAGCCAACGTTGAGATGATCCACGTGGTGGCGGTAATCGGCATCTTTTTGGCCAAACCACCCATGTCTTTCTTCATGTCGAACGAGTGGTGCGAACCAGAGTGGCTCACCGAACCCGCAGACAGGAACAAACATGCTTTAAAGAACGCGTGAGTGAAGATGTGGAACACAGCAGGTAGCCAGGCGCCTGCGCCAAGACCCATCATCATGTAACCCAACTGCGACACCGTTGAATACGCCAACACTTTTTTGATGTCGTGTTGAACGAAAGCCAACAACGCAGCAATCACGATCGTGATACCACCAATGAGAACGATGAAGTTGATGTTGGTGTCACCGATCTTCATGCCCTCCCAGAAAACTGGGTAGACGCGGGCGACCAAGAACACACCAGCCACAACCATGGTGCTCGAGTGCAACAGCGAACTGACTGGCGTCGGTCCGGCCATAGCGTCGGGCAACCACGTATGCAACGGGAACTGACCACTCTTGCCGATACAGGCAATGAACAATGCAACTGCACCCCACGTGAGGGCACTAGAACTGGCTTCGCCCGACATGGCCCAAGCCGATAAGCCACTGATGTTGAAACCAGAGACTCCGAGATTTTCTTGGGTCCAACTATTAGCCGAGAAGAACAAGATGGCGGTACCGATGAGCAATCCCATGTCGCCAACACGCACAGTGAAGAAAGCTTTGAGCGCAGCGCGCGAGTTGGCTTCTTCTTCCCACCAGTGACCGATCAACATGAACGAGCACAGACCCATGATTTCCCAACCGAGAATCAACTGCACCATGTTGGGGGCGAGAACCATGCACAACATGCCGGCGGAGAACAATGTCAGTGCGGCAAAGAAATGCGTGTAACGACGATCGCCGCGCAAATACTCAAGCGAGTAAATCTGCACCAGGCTCGAGATGAATGCCACGACCACCAAGAGGGTGAGCGCTAGTCCATCAATGTGTTGACCGATGCCGAAATGGAATCCACCACTTTGCCACCAAGTCCATTCGCGAATGACTGGTTCAACATATGGAGCAACATGATGAGCACCTTCCTTGACTGCATCGTGTGCTACATCGACGACACTGTTCACTCGTTGAATCCACTGCCAGGCGGCACCTCCGGCGAATGCCAGCGACACGAGCATTGACAACACGCCAAGCTCGCTGCCCTTCATCGGCAACTTCTTGCCAAAGAAGATGATGAGCACAAAGGCAACTGCCGGAATGATGGGGATCAACCAAGCGTGGTCTAAGAACCAGCCCGATGAGGCCACGACTTCTGCGGTCATTTCTTGAGCCAGCATCGGTTAGCCCTTCATCTCTGACAAGTCATCGAGCGCGATTGTGCGTCGGTTGCGATAAATCAACAAGACCATGGCCAAGCCGACACCGACTTCGGCAGCAGCGATAGCGATGATGTACAACGCGAATGTGTTGCCATCAACAGAACCGTGGCGAACCGAGAAGGCCAACAGGTTGATATTGACCGAGTTCAAAATGAGTTCGATCGACATCAATACCATCACGGCGTTCTTGCGAGCTAGTACTCCGTAGACACCGATGCAAAACAGCACGGCGCCAAGAAGAAGGAATTGAGCAGTCAACATGGTCGGCCTCTCAGTCTTTCCGCGCCAAGACAATGGCACCGATAACGGCAACGAGTAATACAAACGACAATGCCCAGAACGGCAACAAATATGGACCGAAGATGTCGTCACTAACGACTTGTACGGGGAAGGGCTCCATATCGCCCGGATTCTCGATGAGGCGCTCGTCGCCAAAGCCATCAATGATCACGTACGACATAACACCCAACATCACGAGGGCGACAGGGATGCCAAGCGCCCAGTTCTTGTTATTGAGATCTGATTCGGCACCAATACGAGCTCGGGTGAGCATCGTGCCGAACAAGAACAACACCATCACAGCACCGACATAGACCAACACTTGCGTGATGGCCACGAATTCTGCGGACAGCAACAAATACTGAGCAGCTGCACCCGACAAAACAATGACGAGCCACAGTGCAGCGTGCACCACGTTGTTGACAGTGACGACACGCAAGGCGCCAACAATCATCAATAACGAGATGATGCCAAAGCCCACGTTCTGGGCGACAAGAAGATCGGCCGCGATCATTACTTCTTACCCTTCTTTTCGGCGCCAGCTTCGAGGGCCGGTGCTTCGGGAACAGTTTCCATCCACTCACTCAACTTGGCCTTGTCATGCAACAAGTCAGCAATCTTGGGCTCGCTGTATTCGTATTCGGGACTCCAGAACAATGCATCGAATGGACATACTTCGACACAGATGCCGCAATACATGCACAGTGCGTAGTCAATGTCGAAACGATCGAGTTTGTTGACCTGACGGGGCTTACCACCGGCGCGTCGTGGCGGAGCCATTTCTTTGTGACCCTCAATGTAGATACACCAGTCGGGACATGAGCGAACGCACAACATGCATGAGGTGCAGTTGCCTTCGTGCAAAGCAATCACTCCACGAGCACGGGTTGGTGGTGCTTCTTTTTCGTGCGGGTACTGCACCGTGTTCGCACCATCAATAGCGGTGCGCTTCAGGGTGTTCAGCGTGACGCCGAGACCTTTGAGTAGTCCAGGGACCTTGGGCATCAGAAAGCCACCTTCAAGATCGCGGTGATCATAATGTTCACCAATGAAATGGGAATGAGAACCTTCCACGCAAAACGCTGCAGTTGGTCTTCACGGAAACGCGGGTAACTGAAACGCACCCACATAATGATGAAAGCCAGCACCATCATCTTGGTGAACATGATGAGCGGTCCAACAATGTTCATCCAATCGGAGACATCGTCAACGGTGGTCCAATCAAACCAAGCGAACGGGACTCCCCAACCACCAAGGAACAGAACTGAAGCGATTAGCGCGAACACACCAGCAGTGGCGAATTCGGCAATGAAGAAAGTTAAGAAGCGGAAGCCCGAGTACTCGGTCATATAACCCGACACGAGTTCTGATTCGGCGATCGGCATGTCGAAAGGTGTCTGGGTGAGTTCGGCTTGAACCGCAATCATGAAAATGATGAAGCCTGTGAACTGCGTGAGGATGTACGGATTACCCAATCCATTCCAACCAAAAATTTCGCCGCCGTTTTGCGCAACAACAATCCCCTGAAGGTTCATCGTGCCGGCCTGAATGATGACACCGATAACGGCTAGCACCATCGGAAGTTCGTAAGCGATCAACTGACCAGCAGCACGCAAACCACCGAGCAACGAATACTTGTTGGCGCTTGACCAACCAGCCATCAAAATACCGAGCACGCTGACTGATGAAACAGCCAACAAGTAGAACACGCCGGCTTCAAAGTTGGTGAACCAAGCGTCGGGTCCGAATGGGACAACAGCCACCAACAAGAACGTGCTCACCAAAACCACGAGCGGTGCAATCTTGAAAACGATCCGATCAGCGCGTGCTGGTGTGATGTCTTCCTTTTGCAACCACTTGCCAACTTCAGCAAACAACTGCATCGATCCGTAGGGACCAGCTTCCATTGGCCCAAGACGACTCTGCATGAACGACATCATCTTGAACAAGAACAAGTACACGATGGTTCCTGCAGGCAACAGAACTGCGACAAGTCCACCAAGGATGCGTAACAACGTCTGAGCCCAATAGGGCAAATCGACAGCTAACAATGCGTTCATCGGTCGATGTCTCCAAGAATGAAGTACAGCGAAGCGAGAATCGTGATGATGTCAGGAACATAGACACCCTTCAAGATCCACGGCACGATCGAGATGTTGTTGAAACTTGCTGAACGAATCTTGGTGCGGAACGGACCGAGGTCGCCCTTACTCACAACGTAGTAACCCATTTCGCCGAGCGGGTTTTCGGTTGACACCCAAGCTTCGCCTTCGGGAACCTTGATGATGCGCGGCACCTTCGCCATGACCGGACCCGACGGGATGTTGTCGAGCAACTGATCAACGATGAGGGTTGCTTCGCGAGTTTCCTGGAGACGAATCCAGCAGCGAGCAAAACTGTCGCCATCTGGGTGAGTCCAAACTTTCCAGTCGACCTTGTCCCAAGCCATCGGCAGCGACTGATCACGGCGCAAGTCCCAATCAATTCCACTTGCGCGGGCGTTGGCACCTGACATGCCGTATTGCATGGCAATGTCTTTGGGAATCACACCGATTCCGCGAGTACGGCTTTGGAAAATCTCGTTACCGAACAACAGGTCTTCGATTTCGTTGCAGAAGTTACGCATGGTCTTCATGACTGCGCGTGTTTCATCGATGAAGCCAGCCGGAAGATCGTCTTTGAGACCACCAATGCGGTCGAAGTTAGGGTGGAAACGACCACCCGTTGTTGCTTCGATGAGGTTGAGTACATGTTCGCGATCGCGGAACGCCATGAACACTGGAGTAATGGCACCTAGCTGCACACCAAGGTCGCCAAGGAACAACGACACGTTGGCAATACGCGACAACTCAAACAAAATGGTACGAATCCATTGAGCGCGCGGTGGTGCTTCAACACCCATCAACTTTTCGGCCGCCAAAATGAACGGAACTTCGTTGGCGAAACTTCCGAGCCAGTCAATGCGGTTGACGAGTGAGGTCACTTGTGGGTACGTACGAACTTCGGTGAGTTTTTCATAACCGCGGTGCATGTATCCACATGACGGTTCGGCCCACACCACTTGTTCACCATCAAGGTGAGCAATGATGCGCAACGTTCCGTGAGTTGCGGGGTGCTGCGGTCCGATGTTGAGGGTCATACCCTCGGTTTCGAGTTCAACATTCAGACGCGCATCGGCGGCCTGCGACGCGATGTACGCCAACTGGCGACGATCAATCAGCGATTCAGTAGACGTCATTCTGCGTCACCTTCTTCATCAGCAGAGCCACCAGGCATGGGTTCAACATCAACAATTCCGGGCCACGGCTTCACCATGCGTGCGAGCAAGGGGAAGTCTTTGCGCAACGGATGACCTTCAAATTCAGTTGGCAAATACATATTCCGTAGGTCGGGGTGACCAGCAAAGCCAATACCAAACATTTCGTGGGCTTCACGTTCGTGCCAATTCGCACCAGCAAAAACCGACACCCATGATTCAACAACCGGCTCAGAATCTGAAACATCGCACTTGATGTTGATGCCAACATGCAATGCGGGATGTACGAGACGTGCAAGAACTTGCATACGTGTTGCGCCACCGGCGTAACCCTGTTTCACGGTGTCATCACGTTCGGTCGGCGGAGCAGTCGGGTCATCTTCGCCTTTGCCAAATGGTGAAGGCATCCAGTCGATGGCCGACAAGAAACAAAAATATTCAAAGCCCATCTCACGCAATGCAACACCGGTACGGCGCCATGCATCGGTACTGACGCGCACCCACACATCGTCACCGGGCTTCACCAAACTGTCAACGAGATCGGCACCAATCTTTGTACGAAGGTCGTCAACAATGCGCTCGCGCAATGTGTCGCCAGGAATTTCTGCGATCGGAGTATCAGTTGACGACATTCAACTCACCTCGCTTGGCAGCAGCCTTCTTCGACTTCTTGGTTTCACCAACAATGATCGGCTTGTAACCCTCGCCGCGCCAACGCGCACCCATGTCTTCGTTCAAGATGCGCTGTTGCAACAACACGACACCTTCAAGCAAAGCTTCGGGGCGGGGCGGGCAACCAGGTACGTACACATCAACCGGAATGATTTGGTCGACACCCTTGGTCACTGAGTAACTGTCCCAATAAGGTCCACCGCTATTTGCGCATGAACCCATCGAGATGACGTATTTCGGATCGGGCATTTGTTCGTACAAACGCTTAATGGCCGGGGCCATCTTGTCGGTGACGGTTCCCGAAATCACGACGAGGTCGGCTTGACGCGGACTGGCCGGAAGCGGGATGACCCCAAGACGCATCACGTCATATCTCGGGGAACCAAAAGCAGCGCCCATCTCGATGGCGCAACACGCAAGGCCCCACTGATACACCCAAAGGGAGTACGAGCGACCCATGTTTAGTAATGAATTCAGCGGCTTTGGCAGCCGCCCGCGGTCAACGAGACCCATAAGACTCCTTGTCCATTACACCCAGCGAAGGACACCCTTGCGCCAGGCGTAGACGAGACCTAATAACAACACACCCACAAACACACCCATTTCAACTAAACCAAAACCGCCATAGCGCTCGAGCTGAGTGGCCCACGGGAAAATAAACACTGCTTCAACATCAAACACCACGAAAAGAAGGGCAAACACGTAATAACGAATTTGGCTTTGCGACCAACCTTCGCCAACCGGATCAACACCGCTTTCGTACGTCAACAACTTTTCGCGCGTCGGATTTGAAGGGCGGATCAAAACGGCAATGCCCAAAAGCAAAGACGCCAAAAGAATGGCGATTAATCCGAACCAAAAGACGACGAGGTAGGACCTCAAAAACTCTGACATCGGCTCAGACGCTACTACGGGCGACCCAATCACTCCTAACTTCTCTCCCTGCATATGGCTGGAAGTTCAGTCACGCCCGAGAGGGTTGGATTGCGGCTGAAGCGACAGATTCGACGAACCAGTCCACGATTCGGTCGCTGTTCTTGCGACTCACGGCCACATTGGCCCGGGTGTCGGCCATGACTTGTTCGGGAGCGAGTCCGAGGCGACCGAGTTCTTCGGTCCCCCCGCCCCCAGTCCAACGCGCCAACATCGACTCGGTGGCCTCGGGATGGAACTGACTGGCAAAGGTGCGGCCACCCAAGATGGCCTGGGGACCCGATTCACTGTGCGCCAATTGGGTGAATTCGGCGGGTTTTTCAAAGACGTCAAAATGCCATTGAAGCCATGGCCCTGAGGCTATGACCTGCGGAAATGTCGATTCGACCTGGTGCCAACCGACTTCTGGTCGGGTGGCTCGATGGACTCGCCCACCCAAGGCATGGGCCACGATCTGGGACCCAAAACAGATCCCAAAGATCGGGATTCCGGCCTGATGGGCTTCTCGGACCAGGGCCGTTTCGGCCGCAACTTCACCCGAAATGTGGTCCCAATAGACGCTCCATTCTGATCCGAGGAGCAAAATCAGGTCGTGACCAGGCATTTCAGGCCATTCGGCGGGGTATTCACGGTGAGCCTCCGAGAAGGCATAGCCGTGGTGCCGGAAACGCTCACCCACGAATCCGGGGTCGGCGTCGTTCGAATTGGCAACCACCAGCGCACGCATGTGCCCCACAATATGGGGAGCGCCCTGAGTATGGTGAACCTTGCATGTCCGCCATCGAGATTTCTGCTGCCGATATCGCCCGTGCGCACGCCGCCGGAACTGGAGTCGTCAAGCACACCCCGGTCACAGCTTCGGCCGCGCTCAGCGATCGCACAGGCGGCGACATCGTGCTCAAGGCCGAAAACATGCAACGGACTGGAAGTTTCAAAATCCGCGGTGCCATGAACAAGCTCGCGTCCCTTGGCGACTTGGCCAAAACCGGAGTGACAGCCGGAAGCGCTGGTAACCACGCCCAGGCTTTGGCCTTCGCGGCGCGCACCTTTGGAGTGCCATGCGAAATCTTCGTTCCGAAAAATGCACCAATCGCCAAGATCGCCGCCTGCCGCGCGTATGGCGCCACTGTTGTCGAAGGCGGTGACTCGCTTGATGAAGCAGTTGCCGCAGCACGCGCTCGTGCCACCGAAAAAGGAATGCAGTTTTGTCATCCCTACGACGACGCGGTTGTGGTTGCTGGTCAAGCAACACTCGGACTCGAACTCATCATCGATATTCCAAACTTACGACGCGTGATTGTGCCATTAGGTGGCGGTGGACTTGCGAGTGGTGTAGCTATCGCTGTCAAACAACATGATCCAACAATCAAAGTGATCGGCGTTCAAGTTGAAGCGTGCGCACCGTACGCGAATAGTGCTCCCCCGTCTGGTCCCGTCATCACATTGGCCGACGGTATTGCTGTGAAGAAACCAGGCGAGATCACGCGACCGCTGATTGAAAAATGGCTTGATGACATTGTTGTCGTTGATGAAGACGCCGTTGCTGATGCCATGGTGTTGTTGATGGAACGCTCAAAGTTGTATGTCGAAGGTGGCGGTGCAGTTGGTGTGTCTGCTTTGTTAAGCGAACGCGCTGCTCCCTCGCGCAACGGAACAACATGTGTTGTTTTGTCAGGCGGAAATGTTGATCTTGGTGTTGTGCCTGGACTCATTCGCCGATTTGAAACACAAGCTGGTCGTCGACTCATTGTGTTTGTCAAAGTGAGTGATCGTCCTGGTGGACTTGCAAAGCTGCTCACAATCTTTGCTGAAGTTGGCGCGAGCGTGATTGATATTGATCACGTGCGTGATGGCGTTGATTTACATGTACGCGAAACTGGAGTCAATGCAGTGCTAGAAGTTCGTGGTCCCGATCACGCCGAGTTGTTAATTGACACAGTTCGAGATGCCGGCTACGAGATCAACGCCTTGTGATTCTGGTGTTGTTTTACTTGGCTATACCGAATTAATCGACACCAGAATCACAAATGGTTATGACTTCCAGAAGATGGTTTTGAGTTCGCTGTAGTGATCCATTGCGGTCATCGACAATTCGCGACCGATTCCACTTTGTTTGAATCCGCCGAACGGAGTTGAAAAACGCACCGACGAATTTGAATTCACACTCAATGTTCCACCTTCAAGTTTGCGCGCAACTCGCATTGCTCGTTCGGCATCACGGGTCCACACCGAACCAGACAATCCGTACTCGGTGTCATTGGCCATTTTCAAAACATCGTTCTCATCGGTAAACGGAATGATGGTTGCGATTGGACCAAAGATCTCTTCGGTACACACTCGACTCGTGATATCTGCAGTAGCGATGATTGTGCACGGGAACCAATAACCGTTACCCTTTGGTGCCGATCCAGCCCATGTTGGCGTGATGCCCTCAAGATATGACGACACACGATCATGATGGGCGCGTGTAAACAGCGGGCCCATAGTTGTCGCCGGATCCATTGGGTCGCCGACGACAATCTTTTTGGTTTCGGCAATCATCAATTCAACAAACTCATCAAAGATTGGTCGTTGCACAAAAATTCTTGAGCGCGAACAGCAATCTTGTCCGCTGTTATCAAAGACCGCACCTGGTGCTGATGCGGCAACAGTTTCAATATCGGCATCAGCAAAGACAATGTTTGCGCTCTTGCCGCCTAGCTCAAGAGTGACTCGCTTCAAATGCTCTGCACCGCCAGCCATTATTCGCTTGCCCACCGCAGTACTTCCGGTGAAACCAATTTTTCGCACCATCGGATGTTCGACTAATCGCCATCCGGCTTCTGGACCAGTTCCGACAACAACTTGCAAAACACCCTCGGGAATACCGGCCTTGAGTGCAAGTTCACCCAAGCGCATCGCGCTCAATGGTGTTGTTTCTGCTGGTTTCAGTATGACCGTATTGCCACAGGCCAATGCTGGCCCGAGTTTCCAACACGCAATGAGTACCGGGAAGTTCCACGGAACAATCAAACCAACAACACCCAGTGGCTCGTGAAAAGTCATGGTGACTCCTCCGGCTACTGGATACGTATGCCCAAGATGCTTGTCAATCGCGCCCGCATAGTAATGAATCACTTCAGCCGCAGTATCGGCACACCACTTACTTGAACCAATAGGCATACCCATATTGCGCGTATCAAGTTCGGCCAACTCTTGTGCATGAGCGGCAATTGTTTCAGCGAAGCGACGCATGATCTTGATGCGATCATTCGGCGCCATATCGCGCCATGCCGGCAACGCGGCTTGCGCGCGAAGAACTGCCTGATCAACATCTTGGGCTGTTACTAATGAAACTTCTTGAAGCACCGAATCGTCGGCTGGATTACGAAGCGTGATGGCGCGATCGGACATGTTGTCCACTCTATGCTTCGGCAACGAAACCTTTAAATACCTTCATGTATTCAATGAATCCATCTGATAAACCTTCGGCTCGCAGATCTTCAGGAGCAATCGGCATAGCGCGCATTGTGAAGTCAGGATCGGCACCAGCCAAACGTGCAAAGTCATGATGGGCGATTGCAGCTCGACCAATCACTGCGAAATCTGCTCCGTTGTCTACCGCCCACTGTGCGTCGGCTGCCGAATAAATCTTTCCAGCGACACCAAGACGGGTATTCCCACGCTCGGCACCACCAAAGATTTCCATCAGTGTCTTGCCAGCAAAATCATCATCTACGGCATCCTTGCGAACGTCCCACATCGACATATCAATGAAGTCAAGTTTCTTTGAATCAACGAGCCAACCAAACAGTTCAAGCATCTCTGAAGTTTTCAAACCAAATCGCTCGGGCGAGAGCCGGACCGACAGATTCAATGAGTCGCGACAGTCGCGACGAATTCCATCAATAATGGCCAGCAAAAATCCCGCACGGTTATCCAGGCTTCCGCCAAACTCATCGGTGCGTTGATTGATCTCAGGCGACAAGAATTGGCCGATCAGATAGCCGTGGGCACCATGTAATTCGACACCTTCAAATCCCGCCTTCTCGCAACGAACGGCCGCATCAACAAAAGCGTTGATGGTCTCGTAGACCTCGGCATTGGTCATTGCTTGAGCGCCGGTTGCAGCATCATCGGACGGACACATTGGAGCGCGTCCGATGAGGTCGGCCGGCGATTTTTGTCCAGCATGATGCAACTGCACAATCGACAAACTTCCTTGAGATTTGATATCGCGAGCCAAACGCTTGAGCCCAGGAATGTGTTCATCACCAAATGTTGCTAACTGTCCAGCAAACCCTTGACCAGTCTTTTGAACATGGGCAGCACAGGTCATTGTTAAACCAAATCCACCTTGCGCGCGCATGGTCAGCCAATGGTGCTCTTCATTTGACAGCGTTCCGTCAGTATGACTTTGCTGGTTGGTGAGTGGGGCCAACATAAATCGGTTAGCCATTTTGGTACCACTGGCAAAGGACACTGAATCAAGCAACGAAGTCATATTCCCATCATTACCGCTGGCACTGCTGGCAGAATGATTTTGTGAAGAATCCCGTTGTTTTAATTGTTGGTCGAGAGATCACCGAAGCCGTCGGTGTTCGTGGACCAGCTTTTGGTGTCGGACGAACTTATGCCCATGCCATTACGCGAGCCGGTGGGATTCCGATCATTCTGCCGCCCATCGCCGACCTGCATGATCAACTTGAGACATTGTTGTCTCGTTGTGACGCGATTGTTTTACATGGTGGTGGCGATATCGACCCGAAACATTATGGACAATCTGCATCCGCGCCCGAGCTGTACGGGATCAATCCGAGCCATGATGAAATCGAACTGGCGGTTGCTCGTCACGCTCTAGCCGAAGACATTCCCATGCTTGCTATTTGTCGCGGACTGCAAGTAGTCAACGTCGCCCATGGCGGAACATTGATTCAAGATCTCGGAACCGAAGACCATCGCCAGAAGTACCACCCAGTCAATCTCACTGCAGATTCAAAGGTCGCTCGCGCAATTGGCGCCGATCAAGCCAAAGCCTGTCATTCATTTCATCATCAAGCAGTTGATTCGCTTGCTTATGGTTTTGTCGTCTCTGGCGTTGCAACAGATGGGACGATTGAAGCCATTGAAAGCACAACAGCGACTTGGTGTATCGCAGTGCAGTGGCACCCCGAAGATTCGGCGGCCAAAGATCAACAGCAGCAGAATCTTTTTGACGCGTTAGTCAAATCAGTCAAATAGTGAGCTGAATCACTGGTGCGCAGGGCAATATGGCTTATGGAAGCACCAGTCGCATAGCTTTGTCTTGTTGCACGCAAACTTCTCGGTTGCACAAGCCTCATCAATTGCTTCTTTTGTTTCGACAATGACACCACGGGCGATCGAGAGTTTCACTGGTGTCACAGAAATTTCGTGATTGGCGCTGTGTTTCAAATACAGCAACTGCAGTTTTGATGTTTCTTCCTGATCGGCTGACTCGAACATGAGGGCATAGGCCAGAAGTTGAAAATACTTATCGTCTTCGGATTTAAACTTGGGATTCGGTATTGATCCGGTCTTGTAATCACTAATGACGATTTTCCCATCATCATCAAAGAGAAAACGATCAACGTAACCCTTCATACGAACACCTTCTACATCGGTGAAGAGTTCGTATTCCATGTCAATCAGTTCGGTTTGCTGAGGGTCTTCGATCTTCCACAAATTGGTCATGCATTCAAATGCAGTTCTCTTGAAGTCAATGATTGACCCCATGGGTTTCTCCAGAGCGGTTACTTGTGATTCCCACTCACCAGCAGTCCAACGCTCGGTTGCCATTGACTTCACTGCATCAAGAGTTCGATCGTCAGCATCTAGTTGGTAAAAGTGTTCGAGAACTTCGTGGACAAAGGTGCCGATATGGGTATGCCAAGTTGGTGGTTCGACAATTCTGTCGATGCGCGAAAACTTAAATTTCATCGGACATTCGCGGTACGTCGTGATCGACGATGGCGATAGATACTCCGGCGTTTCAAACATGTCTTCAGTCTGTCACCTGGCTGTGACAGTTTTGGGGAGACCCCCACACTGAAATGAAGTGTCGCCTACTTGGCGAGTTGCAATGCGGCTTGTGAGGCGTCGATCAGCCAACTTGGCCAAACACCCACGAGCAACGTAAAGAAGGCAGATCCAGCAACAACAAAACCAGCAGAGAATGGCACCTTGATGGCCTCACGCTTATCGTCACCCGACTCTTCATCGCTCAACCACATGCTGATCATGATGCGCAAGTACAAGAGCGCCGCAATCACCGAGGCAACCATGGCAATGATGGCAATCGCGTAACTCTGATTGGTCGCAGCTGCCTTAATGACACTGAACTTGGCAATGAAACCTGAGGTGAGCGGCATGCCAGCCTGAGCCAACAAGAAAACTGTCATGGCCAAAGCCAAGGCGGGGCGTTCTTTGCCCAATCCACGGAATGAGCCAATATCGCTATCGCTGTCACCTGTACGTGTCACGAGAGAGACCACGGTGAATGTTCCGATGACCAAAACTGAATAGACCATCAAATACAACAACGTGGCCGGCAAGCCATCAACGTCACCGCTGTGTCCGATTGATTCGATGCCGATCATCATGAAGCCAGCATGGCTAATTGACGAATACGCCAACATGCGCTTGACGTCAGTCTGCACAACTGCAAGAACCGAACCGATCACAATCGACAAGATGGCCAACACCCAAACAACCGGACGCCAGTCTTCAGCACGAGTTGGTAACGCAGTTGTTACGACGCGAAGCAGGGCAGCAAATGCCGCAAACTTTCCGACTGATGCCATAAACGCTGTTACCGGGGTTGGTGCACCCTGATACACATCGGGAGTCCAGAAGTGGAACGGGACAACCGCCACTTTGAAAGCCAAACCAACGATGAGTAACGCGATACCAGCAAGCAACATCGCATCGTCACCATTGACAAATACTTCAGTTGACAAGACATTGCCAATACCCGCGATATTGGTGGTTCCGGTTGAGCCGTAGATCAATGCGATGCCGTACAAGAAGAAGGCCGAAGCAAAGCCGCCCAGAATGAAGTACTTCAAACCACTTTCTTGGCTTTCGGCACGACGACGATGGCTTGAAGCCAAAACGTAGAGAGCAATCGACAAAGTTTCAAGACCTAAGAACAACACGATCATGTCGTTTGACGCAGTCATGATCATGGCGCCGAGAGCTGCACAGATGTACAACGCGTATACCTCTGGACCATCAAGTGATTCACGGCGCAAATACTCGGCCGTTGATAGGGACACGAGCGCTAATGCGCCCGCAATACCGATCCAACAGAACATCGTGAAGTGATCAATGGAAAGTGAATCGTTGATGATGATTCGAGTGCCATTTTCGTTGATGTCGTGCCACAAAAACATTTCAACAACAACTGAAGCGACTGCCAACTCAACAGTTCCGATGGCATACCAAGCACGCGGCCAAGCACGTGTTAACGATGCCAATACCAAGTTGATCATCATGCCGCCAAGCAAAATGATGAGTGGCGTAATCGCCAACCAATCGATTGACGGATAAGTCATGGATTGAGCGCCCATTAGCCCTCTTCCCCTTCATGAGATTCAACAACAACTGGCCCTGGTGCGACATAGCCAGTCTTCTCTTCAACGCGTTCCAAGATTGCCTTCACACTTGGTTCGATGCGATCAAGCATTGGCTTCGGATAAACACCACAGAAAATGATGAGACCGATGAAGGGCAACAACACCAAACCTTCACGTAAACGAAGTTCGCGGAATGTCGAGTTGGCCTCGTCGGGTTCGCCGTGGAATACCCGTTGGTATGCCCAGAGCAAATACAAGGCCGCCAAGATCACGCCGGTTGCTGCAACAACAACCCACCAGCGTGCGGTATTGAAACTTCCGATCAAAATCAAGAACTCACCAACAAAACCATTGAGGCCAGGGACACCAATACTTGACAACATCACGACCATGAAAGCCGCAGCAAAGATCGGCGCAACTTTTTGCAAACCCTTGAGTTCGGAGATCAAACGGGTGTGGCGACGTTCGTAGATCATGCCGACCATCAAGAAGAGTGCGCCTGTTGAAACTCCGTGGTTGATCATTTGCATGACGCCACCACCCATCGCTTCTGATGTGAAAGCAAAAGTTCCGAGAACGATGAAACCGAGGTGGGCAACCGATGAATAAGCGACCAGTCGCTTGAGGTCTTTCTGCATCGTTGCGGCGACTGCACCCCAAATGATTCCGATCACTGCGAGGGTCAAGAAGATCTCTCGACTCCATAGTGCAGCTTCTGGGAACAGATACACACCAAAACGCAACAAGCCGTAGGTACCAAGCTTCAACAACACACCAGCCAAGATGACCGAGCCACCAGTTGGTGCTTGAGTGTGGGCATCGGGTAGCCACGTGTGCAACGGGAACAACGGGACCTTGACTGCAAAGGCGATCGCAAATGCGAAGAACAACCAGCGCCCCGTACTGGCCGCAAAGTTTGTACCTTCAGCAATCTCAACGAGGTCAAAGCTGATGTGTCCGAGGTCGTTCTTTGCCAACAACGCCGTGGTCACAATGCCCACCAACATGAAGGCCGAGCCAACCATGGTGTACAAGAAGAACTTGGTTGCTGCATAGATGCGCTGGTCGTAACCCCAACCACCGATCAAGAAGTACATCGGAACCAAAACGATTTCGAAGAACAAGAAGAACAAGAACAGGTCGAGGCTCAAGAACGAACCCATGACTCCGGCTTCGAGTAACAAGAGCCAAGCAAGGTAACGCTTCTCATCATGGTGCGGGTCGCAACCGACAATAACCAGCGGGAACAAGATGCCGGTCAAGACGACAAGGAACAATGAGATTCCGTCAACACCCACATGCCAACCGATGTTCCATGAAGAAATCCATTGGTGTTGTGACGTGAACTGGTATCCGGCTTCACCAGTTTTGAATGAAGCGAGCATCCACAATCCGAGCGCGCCGGTGAACACCGACGTCAACAACGCAATCAACTTGGTGATTTCGGGTCGACGGTTAGAACTAATCAGCGTCAAGATCGATCCGACTGCTGGGACCAAAATTAAGGCAGTCAAAATTGGAAACGGTAGCGAACCCGACGTTCCGCTGGCCAACAACGACATCACAGCACCACTCCTCGAACAAAGAACCACACAAGTAAGGCGACGACGCCTAAGCCCACAGCTGCCGCGTAACTACGCACCGCTCCGGTCTGACCCTTGCGTAAAAAGCCGCCAGCTCCCTGAACAAGTTTGCCGACACCATTGACAGCACCATCAATAATGGTGCGATCGGCCCAAGTAATTCCATCAAACGCTTTGCGACCCGGTCCACCCATGAAGTTAGAGATGCCCTTGTCGTAGAACCAACCCTGAGCCATCACGTTGGGTTCAATAGCCGCGAACTTCTTCTTGGAGTACACCATGTACGACGCAGCGATTCCAGAAAGTGCAACAACGATGGCGATGCCCAACAAGATGTACTTGTTTTCGTACGCCCACGACTTGTGAATGTCGGCTTCACCGAATTCGATCACTGGTTCTAGCCACTTTTCTAAGAAATGGGTGTTCTTACTAAATGGCAACTGCATCGCTCCGCCAACGATTGACAGTCCGGCTAGCACAACTAGCGGAGCCAACATAACTTTCGGGCTTTCGTGCGGCTTGAAGTCGCCATGGGCGCCGTTCTCTTCGCTGTGATCATTCCATCGCGCTTCGCCGAAGAAAACCATGATGACTTGGCGAGTCATGTAGTACGCAGTCAGCAAAGCGGTAATGAGTCCAACGACGTACAGAATTGGGCTCTTCGCAAAAGCGAACAACAAGATTTCGTCCTTGCTCCAGAATCCGGCGAATGGCGGAACACCAGCGATGGCTAGCCAACCGATAATGAAGGTAAATGCAGTGACGGGCATGAGCACGCGAAGTGCGCCCATCTTGCGCATGTCTTGTTCGTGGTGCATTCCGTGAATCACCGAACCAGAACCCAAGAACAACAAGGCCTTGAAGAAAGCGTGAGTCACCATGTGGAAGATCGCGGCAACATAAGCACCCGAACCGATGGCCAAGAACATGAAGCCAAGTTGGCTCACCGTCGAGTAAGCCAAGACCTTTTTGATATCTGTTTGCGCAACGGCGATTGTTGCCGCAAACAATGCCGTCGCAACACCTACGACAGCAATGATTGTTGGCACCCAATCGTAGGAAATCGCAAGAACTGGATTGATACGAGTCATCACGAAGACACCTGCAGTCACCATCGTCGCGGCATGGATCAACGCCGACACTGGTGTCGGACCTTCCATCGCGTCAGGCAACCAGATATACAAAGGCAACTGAGCACTCTTGCCACACGCACCAATGAACAACATCATCGCGATACCTGTTGCGGTAACAGCAGACAGTACGCCCGACTCGGCAGCGTGATTAATGCCGGCATAGCTCAGTGTTCCGGTGGCGCCAAAGGCCAAGAACATCGCCATCATGACGCCCCAGTCACCAACGCGGTTCGTAACGAAAGCTTTCTTGCCGGCTGTGGCTGCGCTTTCGCGAGTGTGCCAGAAAGAGATCAAGAAGTATGAACAAGTACCGACGCCTTCCCAACCAAGGAAGGTAACGAGCAAGTTTTCGCCCATGACCAACATCAACATCGAGAACACGAACAAGTTGAGGTACAAGAAGAACTTTGAGAACTTCGGGTCACCATGCATGTAGCCGATTGCATAGAGATGAATCAGTGAACCGATTCCGGTAACAAACAATGCCATCGTGATGCTCAGCGGATCAGCCAAGAACGCTAAGTCAACATTCAATGACCCAATCGGCACCCACGAGAATGCCGTGACAACATGATGCCGTTCTTCTGTTGTCTTTGAAAGCAATTCAAAAAACACTGCGACAGTGACGGCGAAAGAAGCACCGACCATCGACGCGGCCAAAATTCCTGACTTCGGTTCACCAAGCAGGCGACCGAATAACAGAATCAGAATAAAGCCAGCGAGTGGTAACGCTGGGATTAACCAAATGAGATCGAGCATCGTTTACCCCTCAGCCCTTCAACGCCGAAATATCGTCAACGTTGGCACCAGGTCGCTTACGCATAATGGACACGATGATTCCGAGACCGACAACAACTTCTGCCGCAGCAACAACCATCACGAAGAACACCGTGGTCTGGCCACCGATATCACCGAGTCGCTTTGCCAGCGCCACGAACGACAAGTTGACCGCGTTCAACATGAGTTCGATACACATGAACATCACGAGTGGGTTGCGACGAACCAAAACACCCACTGTTCCGATTCCGAACAAAACAGCCGCAAGCACCAGATACCACGTCGTGGTTGGTGTCGCCGCAGCGATAAGAGCAGACATCACTGAGACTCCTTTGACGCCGGCTTCACTTTACGAGTGAGCAAGACCGTGCCGACTACCGCAACCACCAGTAGCACTGATGTCACTTCAAACGCCACTACGTAGTCACCAAAAAGACTGCGCGATATTTGACGGATATTCGAATCAGGATCGGTCATCGAGGGTTCAGCAATGCCGGCCCCGCGAGTCGCTACGGTGTCGCGAGAGGCAATGACTGCCGCGGTCACTAGACCAATCACTCCGAGTCCAACAATGATTGCCAGAGGACGCTGAATTTTGAAGGGTTCAGTTTTGATGTCTTCGGTGCGGTCGACACCAAGAAGCATGATCACGAACAAGAACAACACGACAATCGCACCGGCGTACACAATGACCTGTACCGCGGCAAGGAAGTGAGCTTCTTGTGAAACGAACATGACTGCCACACCAAACAAAGTCAGGACCAGACTCAAAGCGGCGTGGACTGGATGACTCCGAAGAACGACGCCGAGGCCGCCCACCAAAACCATGGCGGCAGCAAAAATGAAGACCACTAGTTCCATCATTGGCCAGCCTCATCTCTCTCATCTTGAGCTGGTTCTGGCGCACGAACGCCGTAACCCAACTCGCCACTCCAACCAACGACACCCTCAAAGGTTGCGTCGCCCGATGGAGCAGTAGCCCGCAACCAACCCGACGTCAAAATGTCTTCACCTTCACGCCAGTCTTCCCACGGCAACTGCTGTGGCTTGCCGTCATCACCAACAACCAATTCAGCCTTGGTGTAAATGGCATCTTGGCGATTGGTAAATGAGAACTCGAACAACTTCGTTTCGGTAATTGCTTCGGTCGGACAAGCTTCCACGCACAAGTCGCAATGGATGCACCGCAAGTAGTTGATTTCGTATACGAAACCAAATCGCTCACCAGGTGATGTTGGATTTTCCGGATCGTTGTCAGCACCTCGTACATAAATGCACTTCGCCGGGCACACACCAGCGCACAGTTCGCAACCGATGCACTTTTCCATGCCGTCCTCATAACGGTTTAGGACGTGGCGACCATGCAGACGTTCGGGCTTTGGCGCCTTCTCATCTTTCTGCGGTTTGCCTTTTTTGTTTTCACGACCACCTGAATACTCAAGTGTCAGTTTGTTGCGTCGGCCGACCTGGGCCAGCGTGACAAGAAATCCTCCGAGGTAACCCATCAGAACATCGCTCCTTCACGTTCGCGATTGGCTTTACTAACTTTCACAGCAGTTGACATCAGCGCAACACATCCAAGAATGATCACGGCAGCGACGACGGCAACTACGACGGCGTTCCAGTCTTCGTCACGGCCGAGGCGCAAGACGGCCATCAACATGAACCAACCAAGTGATGTCGGAATCAAAATCTTCCAACCAAGATCCATCAACTGGTCGTAACGGAAGCGAGGCAACGTGGCTCGCATCCAGACGTAGATGTACAAGAACACCAGTACTTTGGCAATGAGCCAAATCGAACCTTCGATGGCTCCCGGAATGCCCGGGATGTTGAACAAGCCCTGCGGGCCACCAAAGAACAAGGTCACGATGACACCACTCATAGTGATTGTGTTCATGAACTCAGCCAAGAAGAACAGGCCGAAACGAATGCTTGAGTATTCGGTATTAAATCCACCGACAAGTTCTTGCTCGGCTTCAACCAAGTCAAACGGTGGACGATTCAATTCGGCAGTAGCGGCCAACATGAAAATGATGAACGGAATGATGCCGGTTGACACCACGTGCCAATCAGTAAAACTTGATTGGTTACCAACGATGCCGCTCGTCGACAATGTTCCTGCCATCAAGATCACTGTTGCGAGACTTAATCCGAGTGCCGCTTCGTATGAAACCATTTGTGCCGAAGCACGCACCGATCCGAGCAATGGATACTTTGAACCACTTGACCAACCAGCCAACATGATTCCGTACACGGCAATTGATGACAGGGCCAGCAACAACAAAACGCCAATCGGCGGATCAGCTAACTGCACACGGGTCGCTTGACCAAACCACGTGACCAGACCATCTTTGCCATCTGAGAAATCTCCACCGAGAGGAATGACTGCCCACACCAAGAAAGCCGGAACAAACGCCAAGTACGGAGCCAGTTTGAAAACAAAACGGTCAGCACGATCGGGCAACAAGTCTTCTTTGAAGAACAACTTGATTCCATCAGCCAAAGTTTGGAGCAAGCCCCACGGGCCTGCCTTGTTTGGTCCGATGCGGTTACCCATGCCGGCGATTGCTTTGCGCTCAAACCACACCATCAACATGGTTGCGACAAGTCCGATAACAAAGACCACTACGACCTTGAGCAGGATGATCAACAGTGGTGTCCAAATCAAATCACCGATAGCGATTGGATCAAGACCAAAAAGTGCAGTTGTGTTGTTCACAGTGTTTCCACCTTCACATCGTTCACTGAACGAGACGAATCAATGAGTTCGCCAATGTTTGCGCCATTTTGTGCCCATGCCGCCCACACTGTTCCGCGGGTTACTGCTTCGTCAGCAACAATCCGCATCACGATTGATGTGCGATCATTCGAAACTTTGACTTGTGCGCCAACAGCTGCGCCAAGTCGATCAAGATCGAGAGGGTGCATGTGCAAAGACGAACCTGGTGCCAACGGAGCCAACGACGCTGAATGTGCAACATTGCTTCCGTTGTCGTACAACTTGCGGCTGACTACTAAGCGATAACCAAAGCCAGGCCGATCGGGCACAGTTGGCGCTGACCCTGCCGAAACGTTTCCGGACGAACGACGCAACAAGACTCCGTCTGGGTTGATGGCAAGAGCGGAACGGGTTGCGTCACCGAAGGCGGCAACTTTATTCACCAACTGTTGGTGGACTTCTTGTACCGAACCAACACCCAGGTCATGACCTAAGTAGTCGGCCAGTTCGAGGGCGATCATCCAATCGGGTCGAGCGGTGCCATGAACATTGACCTTGCGGTTGAGTTGGGTGACTCGTCCTTCAAGGTTGGTCGTGGTTCCGTCTTTCTCACCAAACGCAGCCGCTGGCAAAAGCACGTCGGCGCGCTGCGATGATGATGAAGCAAAAGTATCAATTGCAATGACATGCGGAATTGCGGCCATTGCTTGTCGAGCAAGTTCAGTGTCGCGAACATCAGCAATCGGATCTGCACCAAGAAGAATCAAACAGTTGATCTTTCCAGCTACTGCTGAGCGCAAGATTGATGTCGTTGATCCGGTTACCAAACCGGTTTCAATTGCGCCACGCACATTGCCTCGTCGAATCACCGGCAAAACTGCCGCTTTGGGCACAACGGCCATAATTGCATCAAGGGCTGCCATTGTGAACGAATCGTCTTCGGCCAAGTTGGCACGACCCACGACAACAACAACTGAGCCCTGAGCGACTTGTGCTGCAATCGTTGCGTCAGCCAATGAACTGGCAACAACTGCTACTTGATTACCCGGCTCGTATGCCACTGACTTCCACGCATAACGCGTGATACCAGTTTGCTTAGGAGCGAATTCGATGAGTTTGCTGCGCTTCTTCTCAGACGCATCGCGCAAACGCAAATACAAAATTGGCAATTCTTCTTTGAGATCTGGCGACAACAAAATGACCGTCGTTGCGTTCGCTGCCTGATCAATCGTTGCTTGGGTGTATCCGTACAAGGATGCCGGCAAACCATCATCAAATTGTGCATCAACATTGGTGACGCCCAAAGCCTGAGCAAACAACGACCATGCATATGCATCTTCGTTCGTTCCACGAGCACCACCAATAATGGCGACACTTTGTGCACCGTTGTCTTTAACCGCTTGCGCAATCAAACCCGCAGCTGTTGATAATGCCGAACTCCATGATGTCGGCACCAATGCGCCATTGTGCTTCACCATTGGCTCGGTCAAGCGCTGGTCACTCTTCACTGATTCAAAGTTGAATCGGCCTTTATCGCACAACCAACCATGGTTCACCGGGTCGCTATCGACACCTTGATATCGCAACAGTTCATCGCGGCTTGACTCAAGAGTGATGCGACAACCAACTGAACAAGTTGTACAAGTGCTTTCGTTCTTTTCAAGGTCCCACGGGCGAGCCTTAAAGCGATACGGCTGAGCAGTTAATGCACCAACTGGGCAAATCTGAACTGTGTTGCCCGAGAAGTACGAACTAAATGGCTCATCGGGGAAAGTCTGTACTTGCGTGTTGTTGCCACGTGACGTGAAGTGAATTAATGCATCGCCAGCAACTTCATCGGCAAAGCGCGTGCAACGGTCACACAAGATGCAACGCTCACGGTCAAGCAAAACCAGATCGCTGATCGGAATCGGCTTTTCGTAGTGGCGCTTCTCTTCGATATAACGACTTTCGCCAGGACCATGGCTGAACGCTTGATCTTGCAGCGGGCATTCGCCACCCTTGTCGCACACTGGACAATCGAGGGGGTGATTCGCCAATAACAATTCGACGATGCCTTCTTGAGCACGCTTCACCTGATCGGTCTCGGTGCGCACGATCTGACCTTCAGCGACCGGTGTCATGCAACTGACAACCATCATTGGACCGCGAGGACCTTCGACTTCAACCAAACACTGACGGCACATACCGACAGCACTCATTCGTGGGTGATAGCAAAAGCGCGGAATGTAATCTCCGCTGCGATCAGCCGCAGCAATAATCAATTCACCTTTACGAGCCGCGACGGGCTTGCCGTTGATCGACATCGTGATTGCATTTGGGTCAACGGGCGGGTCAACCGGTGCGGCATTTTCGATGTTGGGTTCAGTCGTAGTCATGACGCAGCTCCAACGGCGGTGACGGGGATCGTGTTGCGCTTGACGATCTTGGCTTCAAATTCTTCACGGAACAAAACAAGCGCCGAGTTCACTGGTGCGTATGCCGATGGCCCAACGAAACAGATGGTGTTCATCTTGTACGGGAACGGAACAGCGCTAATTCCTAACTTCTCATTTGAAGCGTGAGGGAAATCTCCGGGACAAATTGATGTTCCGACTTCGATGAGCTGATCAAGATCGGCCATCGTGCCTTTGCCGTCAACGACTCGGCTGAGAATTCGCTCAAGCCACGTTCCGCCTTCGCGACACGGAGTGCACTTGCCGCATGACTCGTGGGCATAGAAACGAGTCAAGGTAAGAGCAGCGGCCGGGATGTCGGTTGTTTCATCCATCACCATGACTGCACCCGACCCGAGCATCGAACCTGCGGCGCCAGCTTGTGGACCTTCGAACGCAACATCAAGTTGATCTTCGGTGAACCATGGTGCCGAACCGCCACCAGGTACAAAAGCTTTCAACTTGTTGCCATTGCGAATGCCACCACAGAATTCTTCTTTGTACAAGAGATCACGGAAGGTAGTGATTCCGTTAATGATTTCGTATACACCTGGCCGATTGACATGACCACTCACGGCAACCATGCGAGTACCAGGAGACGTCTTAGTTCCGATGGCTGTGTAGGCCTCGGCGCCGTTGATCATCAACCACGGCAAGTTCGCCAAGGTCTCAACGTTATTCACAATGGTCGGCTGACCATACAAACCAATAGCGGCTGGGAAGTACGGAGGCTTGAGTCGCGGCATACCGCGGTTACCTTCGAGGCTTTCAATCAGGGCAGTTTCTTCACCGACCACATACGCACCTGCACCCCAGTGCAACACGATGTCAACGGAAAACTTTGATCCCAAAATGTTCTTGCCAACATATCCAGCAGCGTACGCCTCGTTCAAGGCTGCGGCGACGCGCTCTTGTGCCAAGGCCATTTCGCCACGGATGTACAAGAAACACTGCGACAGTCCGGCCGCGTAACACGCGATCAAACAACCTTCGATCAATTGGTGCGGGTCGCGCTCCATAAGCAAACGGTCTTTATACGTACCGGGTTCGCTCTCGTCGCCATTAACGACTAAATAACGCGGGTACACACCTTGTGGTGTGAGTCCCCACTTTGTGCCAGCGGGGAAACCGGCTCCGCCGCGACCAAGCACGGTTGCACTCTTGACTTCATCGTGCACTTCGTTGGCGGCTCGACCAAGCGCTGCGCGCAAACCTTTGTACCCATCGGTCGCGAGATAACGCGGCAATGTGTACGAGTCTTCAAACTCAAATCGTGATGTCACGATCTTTGGACGATCTCCGGCAATAAAGCCTGGAGCGTGGGAGTATGTTCCGCTCATAGCGCAGCCTTCCCATCAAGCCATGCCGGCGCTTCAGTCACTGATTCAGGAGGTACTGCACCAACGCCGCGATCGGCAGGAATGTGCTGACGAACTTTCGCCACGGTTCCGTGATCAGGAATTTCGGCGGTCAAACGACCAGCAGACAAGTCATCAATCAGCGAATCAAAACTTTCTGGCGTCACACGGAAGCGATAGCGGTAGTTCACTTGCAAGCACGGAGCTTCAGTGCATGCAGCCTGACATTCGGCATGCTCAAGAGTGAACATCCCATCGCTGGTTGTTCCTCCGGCCTTGACGCCGAGTTTGTGTTCGGCGTGATGCATGAGTTCTTCCGAACCCATCAATGCGCACGACATTGTTCCGCAAATGTTGACGAGGTATTTGCCAACTGGTTCAAACTTGAACATTTCGTAGAACGATGCAGTTCCGTACACTTCGGCCGATGTTGCACCAACGAGTTCACCAATGTGAACCATTGCATCATTGGTAACGTAACCGTCTTGCTGTTGCGCAAGGTGCAACAAAGGAATCGTCGCTGAGCGAGGTCGCGGATAACGACCGATGATCTCTTTAGCGAGACGTACGTTGTCTTCTGTTAAGCGGGCCATCAGCGATCGACCTCTCCTAGAACTGGGTCAATAGACGAAATCACTGCAACCGCGTCGGCCACTAAGCCACCACGCATCATGTGCGGCAAGGCCTGAATGTTGACGAAGCTTGGGGCACGCATGTGAATTCGATATGGCTTTGGACCACCATCACTCACGATGTAACAACCGATTTCGCCACGAGGACTTTCAATTGCGGTGTACACCTCGCCCTCGGGCACTTTGAAACCTTCGGTGAAAATCTTGAAATGGTGAATCAATGCTTCCATTGACTCATCAATGCGCGCACGTGGCGGTGGAGTGACCTTCTTGTTTTGAATGCGATAGTCGCCTTGGGGCATCGCATCAAGAATCTGGTACACAATGCGGATTGATTCACGAATTTCGTTGATACGGATCGCGTAACGATCGAACGCATCTCCGTATGAACCAACAATCACATCAAATTCAACTTTGTCGTAATGCAAATACGGCTGATCGCGACGCAAGTCCCAAGCAACACCAGTTGAACGCAGAATTGGCCCGCTCGTTCCAAGTGCCAAAGCTTCGTCAGCGGTAATGACACCAACGCCTTGCAGACGCTCGCGCCAAATGGGCTGATCAGTCATCAAGATGTCGTACTCGGCCAAACGGCCGGGAAGCATTTCGAGAATTTCAAGAACGTCATCACGCCAACCTGCGGGCAAGTCGGCGGCAACTCCACCTGGGCGGATGAAGTTGTGATTCATACGTAGGCCAGTGACTTTTTGGAAGAAGCGCAACACTTCTTCACGTTCGCGCCAGCCGTACAACATCATCGAGACTGCACCAAGATCCATGCCGTTGGTAGCAAGGAACAACAAGTGGCTACTCATGCGATTGAGTTCAGACAACAACATGCGCATCCAAACAGCGCGTTCGGGAATGTCGTTTTCAATTCCGAGGAGTTTTTCAACGGCCATCGAGAAAACCAGTTCGTTATTGAGCGGACTCAAGTAGTCCATGCGAGTGACGTTGGTGCCACCTTGCATGTATGTGAGTTCTTCGCCGGTCTTTTCCATACCGGTATGCAAGTAACCAATAATGGGCTTGCAACGGAGAACTGTTTCACCTTGGAGTTCAAGCATGAGTCGCAAGACACCGTGAGTACTGGGGTGCTGCGGTCCCATGTTGATGATCATGGTTTGGTCTTCATCAGCGTCAGCTGGCATCTGTCCGAGCTTGGCCACTTCGGCCTCGCTCATGCGAAGAACCGAACCGACCTCACGCAAAATTTCCTTCGCACTGATTTCACTACGGGCTCGCATTTCTTGCGCGCCCTCGTTAGTTCTAAAAACGTTTTCAACCGATGTCATGAGTTTGACCCCTTGAACTGCACCGGAATGCGACCGATTGAATAATCCTTACGAAGAGGATGACCGTCCCAGTCTTCGGGCATCAAAATACGCGTGAGATCGGGGTGCCCATCAAATGAGATACCAAACATGTCGAAGACTTCTCGTTCCATAGCTTCGGTACCAGGCCACAAATCAAACAATGATGCAAGCAACGGATCTGATTCTGGAACTTGAACGCGAACGCGAATTCGATCGCGAGTAGCAATCGCAGTGAGATTGACAACAATTTCAAATCGCTCTGGGTCAATACCTTCTGGCAAGGTTCGACCTGAATGTGTCAAGTAGTCGGTGGCGGTGAGATCGCTGCACATGGCGTAGCCACCATCAAGCAACTTCTTCATGAGAGCAACATATTGAGCACGAGTTGGGTGCACCACTACTTGCCCGCGTGAATCGCTCACCGGACAACCATGCAGTTGCGGTTGCGCTTCGGGGGTGACTTCGACATCACTCATGACGATGTTCCCAAAACTGACGGGCGACCGAGCAGGACGGGCACGGGCGAAGTTTGTGCCGGAATCTCGGTGATGTGAATGTTTGCACCAGCACCGCTCTCGGCACGACGTCGCATGATTTCGCCGTCTTCAATTTTCTGGTGCAGAGTTTCAATGGCGTGAATCAAAGTTTCAGGTGTTGGTGGGCAACCTGGCGCATAAACATCGACAGGCACGATCTGATCGACGCCTTGAAGGATTGCGTAGTTGTTGAACATGCCGCCACTTGACGCACAGACACCCATCGAGATCACCCATTTGGGTTCCATCATTTGGTCATAGACCTGACGCAATACGGGTGCCATCTTCTGGCTCACTCGACCAGCAACAATGATGATGTCTGCTTGGCGTGGCGACGCACGGAAAACTTCCATTCCGAAGCGTGCGATGTCGTAGTGCGGACCACCCGTGCCCATCATTTCGATCGCACAGCAGGCCAATCCAAATGTTGCGCCCCAACTCGAACGGCTACGTGACCACTTCACCAAATCTTCAATGCGACCGGTGATGAAGTTGTGTTCAATTCCACCAAGTCCATCGTCGAGCACGTTGCGAACTACACCCATTTCGAATCCCCTACTTCTCAGGCAGCCTGATCGTTATCGGTTCGGCCTTCAAGACCGACACGACGAATTGTCGATGTTGATGTGCGTGTTGCCGAAACTCCATCGACGAGTCGACGAGCCTTGGCAATCGGACCCCAGTCGAGGGCACCGCGTGCAACCACATAGACAAAAGCCATAAAGAACACGACGCTGAAAGCCAGCATTTCCCAAAACGCAAAAGCACCGAGCTCTGCTCGGTTGACTGCGTAGGGATAAATGAAAATGATTTCAATGTCGAACATGATGAACAACATCGCCACGATGTAGAAGCTCACCGGGAAACGTTCGGGTGGTTCGCGTGTTGGCACAATTCCACATTCGTACGGTGCTTCTTTAGCTGACGATGGTCGGCGAGGTGCCAGCAATCGTGAGGCGACGAAACTCAAGGCACCAAACAAAATTCCGAGAACTGTGAGTGCGATAACTGGGAGGTACTGACCCATTCGTTATGCCTTCGCAGGAAGAGACGAACCCGAGATGTTGTCCGCAAGCATTCGGTCACGACGATGCAACATCAGGCAACACAGCAAGAAGATGATCCCCGAGCCGATGGTGATGAAGAACGCCGGTTGACGCTTGCTCCCAAGATCACGAACCATCACCACATACTGGTGGGGTTGGCTTTCATCAATCACTGGGCGAGCAGGAGCACGACCTGGCTCTTCGCGTTGAGGCAACAACGGAGCAATCTCGACGACTGAATAGTGGGGCTTATGGAAGAACGCAATGAAGTCGACCGCGTCGCCAAACTTCGGATAGCGCTCTCCACCACGTCGGTACACAGCGACTGCTTCGTATTCACCAGCCGCATACATCTCTGATGCAACTTGAATGATTTCGTCGGCCGCAGCAATGGCCTGACCGCGACCTTGATCATCGGTTGGGAGCAATTCCCAGTTTTCATTTTCAAGTGCACTCGCCGCTGACGCCGCAATTTCTACATAAGAGGCATCGTCGGCAACAGTCACCGGTCCATCAATCACACCAGTTTCATGCAACAACTTGCCGTCACGAACAATCGAGAAAGGGTCTGCGGGTTGCCACGAAGGCTGAGCACCGGTGAGCCCGATTCCGTAGGTCATCCAAATGACACCCATCATCAACATCCAGCCAAACAAGCCAGCCATTGCCACCAATAGTCCCAAACGGATTCCGAGGTTGGTACCAAGGAGCAAATAGACGCTGCCGCATAGGGCAACTGTTCCGATGATGACAGTGAGAAGTCCGCGAAGTTCGGGTTCCCATCCAATACTCAGAAGTGCGCTCATAGTTCGTTCCGTACGTAGTTCACGATTTGTTGGATCTGCTCATCAGTGAGAAGGTCTCCGAACCCAGGCATACGCCCAGAGCCTTGGCCCTGCACTCCGTATTTGGCGCCGAATTTTGAACCAGCCTTGATGAAGTTGATCATCTCTTCTTCAGTTGCAAAGTGCGAGTTAGTCGCCCCACCGGTGAGATTCCATCCGTATGCACCTGAACCGGTTTGACCAGGTTCGCCCCAGCTCCAGCCAGGAGTGTGGCAACGTGCGCAACTATACGCACCCGAACTGAGTTCAAGGTTGAACAACGCTTCACCAATTGAGCCATAGGTTCCATCGTCAACTGACTTTTGGGCAGCAGCTTGAATCTTCTCTTGTTCGGTCACGGGCAAGTGACCGCCAGCGCAGTTCAACGGATTTGCATCAGCAACGATGCAGTCTTCACGCGGAATCTGGATGCTCTTGAGGTACGCCAACAACGTGTCGATTTGTTGGGCATTCAAAGGTCCACCGCCTTCAATTCCCCATGGTGACATCGGGGAGAACGGTCGACCGTACTGCAAAATAAAACGAACTTCACTATCATCGAACTTGTAAAACACCGTGTTCAACGCCGGCGCTTTCCAGGTCACTGGTTTGACTTCGCCTGTCCTTGAATCAGTCACGGTGTATGGAGCAGCACCACCGGAACCGTTCATTCCACCGTGGCAACCTGCACAGTTGAATCCACCTTCGGCGGTCGAGGCAAAAAGTCCCGAACCCCATGAGATGAAACGGTTGTCCTGATCCTCAATGGCGTTGGCTTGACGGCTTGGCTCGCCTAACCAGTAAGCCGGAAGACCAATAGTGACCGTCGCAAGCATCAGGACTCCGAGCAACTGCATGCGCTGCAGACGGCGACCTTCAAGTTCTTCGTCGTCGTAGTAGGGCTTGCGGTTGGCAGCGAGTTCGATTTCTGAACCGATCTCGGCTTTGCCGGCCGAGCGGTTGAGAACTGCATAGACGATCCAGCCGACCACGAAGGTCAGCGAAATCACGACAGCAATGGTGTTGGTAGCTGATGCGGCAATCATGATCAGTGCTTTGCTCCTCCACCGACACAGTGCGGCCCTTCGGCTTCCTGACCGGTTGTATTGGTGCCAATTGCTGGACCGTTGAAGACTGTTCCGGTATCGACGATGACGTTGCCATTAGAAATCGAGACTCCGAAGCGATCCATTCCGCGTGGTGCGGGACCAGCTTTCTTTTCACCAACACGGTCGTACTGCGATCCGTGACACGGGCATTCAAACCACTGTGAACTCTTGCATTCAGGTACACGACAGCCAAGGTGTGGGCACTTCTGGTACAACGCCACGACTCCAGCTTCCATGCCAGCAAGCACTGAACCTTGCTTGGCAAAAGCCGCGCGGGCCTTTGGTAATGCATCAGTTGGATACGCAGTCAACCACGTACGGGCTTCGGGCTTGTACACGAAACCCTTGTCGCTACGAATCTGCGTCACCAAATCTTCAAGCCGACCAATGTTGACTTTTGAGCCGAAGCCGCCGCTCGCGCGGGGCCACAAGAACGCGATGCAAGCCACACCAAAGGTCGCAATACTTGTCGTCATCAAAGTGACCGCTGCACGGTTAAAGAACTGACGTCGCGACACATCAACCGCGTCTTGATCAGGAGCCTCCCAAGCAACGGGTGCAACTTCGGATGCGCGAGCAAGTTCAGTTGAACGCGTTGCAACCTCGGTTGACTCGTAGGCAGCACCAGTCGGCCCAGCGCCCGATTCGGCCTTGATGGACTTGTCGCGCTGAACGGTTTCGCGTGACAAAGCGCCAGCACCGCGAACGTCGGATCGACGCGCCGACGTCACGAGGACGACAGCGGCCAATACCACGATGGCGGCGATGGCAATGATGATTGTTACTAGGGGTGTCATAAAAGTTCGATCCTCACAACTCGAAGAACAGGCCGTCACGCCATGGGAAGACGAAGTTGAATCCAGGACCACGGAAGAACGAGCCGATCATCACGAGCACGGCCCAGAACATGAGGTGTACGGTCATGATCGAAGTTGCGAACTTGCGATCTTCTGGTTTGTTCGATGGGTTCTTGTCGATGTACGGAGCAAGAATCAACGCAAACAACGCGATACCTGGAACGGTTACACCAGCAACCATCGGGTGGAACATGGTGAGCAATTCCTGCAAACCGAGGAAGTACCAAGGTGCTTTTGATGGGTTCGGTGTCTGGTTGGGGTTAGCCAACTGCAACAACGGTGCGTTCACGAAAATCGAGAAGAAGAACAAGAAGGCCGTACATGCCAATGCCGCAACAAATTCGGCGGCCAACAAATGGGGCCACGTATGAACTTTGTCAACGGGTGTCGCCTTGACATCTTGAATTGATCCGGACTTAACGACCGTCAACAAACGTTGTGTGTGTCCGCCGGGGCCTGCGCCCACAGGAACGCCACCAGCTGACGGAGCTGCTGCAACGAGTGCGCCAACTTTTTCGGCAACTGCAACTGCGCCACCATCGCCATCAACTTTGGCTTTGGCTGCTTTGCTGCGCTCCAAAAGGTGAGCAGGAATACGTGGATCAGCTGCCGGGGCATCGCTTGCAGCCGGCGCAGCAGCACTGGCTTCAGCAGCAGACTTATCGCGAGCAGCTTGTGCCCGCTTCAGAAGGTGTTCGGGGATTTCAGTCATGTTGAATCAAGTCCTTTCAGGCACCGGTCACAAAGGACCTGAGATGCCGCCGTCCTTACGGACACGCCAGAAGTGGATAGCCATGAAGATCACGATGACGAAAGGAAGCATGAGTACGTGCAACACGTACCAACGCAACAAGGTTTCTGAACCAATTTCGACACCACCAAGCAACACGAAACGCACTTGCGAACCAAACACTGGCGTATAGCCCATCATGTTTGTTCCCACTGCTACGGCCCACATGGACAACTGGTCCCATGGCAACAAGTAACCGGTGAACGACAGCAACAAGGTCAGTGTCAACAACACAACACCAATCACCCAGTTGAATTCGCGCGGAGCCTTGTATGCACCGTGATAGAAAACGCGAGCCATGTGCAAGAACACAGAGAGCACCATCAAGTGTGCGCCCCATCGATGCATATTTCTCACAAGTAATCCGAACGCCACCGATGTCTGAAGACTGCTGATGTCATTCCAGGCAGCTGTGGCTTCGGGTCGGTAGAAGAACATCAAGAAGATGCCCGTCACGGTTAACAAAATAAAGAGGAAGAAACTAAGACCGCCGAGACACAAGGTGTAGCTGACCTTGACCGCGTGACGCTTTACCTTCACTGGGTGCAAGTGATAGAGCACCGAGTTCATGATCACGTATGAACGGTTACGCGGACTGTCGGTGTAACCCTTACGGAAAATAGAACCAGGACGGAAGATTGAGTTCCAGGCTTGGCTGCCTTGAACACCATCTACCGTTTTGTTCAGCCGCTCTTTTGCGGTGGGTCGGGGATCTTCGATGACCTTAGCCATGTGCTTGTCTCCTAGAAACGCATTCCGTAGGCGTAACCGTGGTTTGCGGTACGGGTGTGTGTGTCACCGGTTGCAAGTGCTGCACCGGCCTTGCCGAGAATGATGACGCCGGTCGGACACCGATCGACGCACAGTGCACAACGCGTACACACATCATCATCAATAATAAAAAGAACATTGTCGTTGGGGTCAATTCCTGGACGCTCGGTTCCTGTGGCTTCGACCACAGCATCGGGCGTCACCATATGGATGCACTTCCACGGGCAAATGTCGACGCAACCCTCACACATGATGCATTCGGATTGATCGATATGAATGAACTGCTTGGGCTTCACCGCCTTGGTGAGATAGTCCGCGTCCACCTCAACCAGTTGGTACTGGTCGGTGAATGGCATCATCGGCGGATTGGCGTCGGTACGGGCCATGAGTTATGCCTTTTTCACCAGAGGACGACCGTATGTCGATTGCTCGACCTCAGTTGACTTCTTTGTTCCACGCTTTTGCCACCAAATCCAGGTGTAAATCTGTACTCCCAAGAGCACGCCATAAATTCCAGTGACAATGATGTCGCCGATCTGCAAGTAGTTGATGTCAAAGGGAAAACTTCCGCCCTTGACTTGCGACTTAAAAATTGAACCGGGTCCGAGGAATGGCTTGTCGGAGCTCCAGCCGAGTTCGTTTTGAACATGGACGAGCCACTGGTGCGGAAGAACTCCGTACGCAATGAACATCACGAAGAATGCGTACACGGAACCGATCATTGCTTCGCCCCACGACACTGGTGTGCCGATCGGGCGCCGTTTGCCGTACACGAAAATCAGACCAGTCAAAATGACAGTCAGTATCAAGGAGAAAATGAAGGCCTGATTCATTCCTGGCCATTTCAGAATGTCTATCGCCAGCATGCAGCCGGTCATCCCTTCTATGCCCTGTAACGAGATCGATACATGGTCGTTGCACGTATTGGTTGGTTGATGATTGGAGGTTTTAAAACTATAAAAATCGGTTCTGCCAGCTATTGCCAACATGACCACTTTGAACCTTAGTCGCCAAGGGTCATGCGCGACCCAACTCCTGGAAGTTGGACCAGACAAACTTTCCTGGTGGCCAGTCACCGCGAAACGGTTACCGAGTAGTGGTCTATCAGCACACCCACCCCGTTAAGCATGGTTGTGCGCAAGTTCACGGTACTGAAATTGACCGATGCGTGACGGGTTTCCTGAGAGAAAAGTGCGAGGAATTC
The DNA here is from genome assembly GCA_044338135.1 of Ilumatobacteraceae bacterium. Classification (GTDB taxonomy): domain Bacteria; phylum Actinomycetota; class Acidimicrobiia; order Acidimicrobiales; family Ilumatobacteraceae; genus Casp-actino8. The sequence continues at coordinate 35,179 of JBIIMF010000002.1, forward strand.
CGTCATAGGGTCGCTCGCCCTCTAGTGTTCTTACCGAAGTCAGTCACCAATCGGTGCCTGTCAACTATTTGTCGTGCCCCACGCCCGAAAGGACTGGCCTGTGACCGAGATTCCCGAGCATCTACTGAAGCGCTCCCGCGAGCGTAAAGCAGCGGGTGGAGACGCATCCTCCAGTGAGGCTTCTGCGTCGACGCCAGCAACTACCTCCGCAGCTCCGGTTGCCAAAGTTGTTGCAGAAACCCCTGTAAAAGCTGCAGTTTCGAAGCCAGATCCGGCCTATATCAAGGCCGCCAAGACCCGCCAGCGCATTCCATCGTGGGCGATGGCCACTTTGGCTCTCTTACCCATTTTCTTATTCATGTACGTTCGTGGTTTGCAGCCTCAAAAGGCCGAAGCCAGTGGTCCGATTGCCATCGGCATCGAAAACTACGGTGCTTGCGCGAGCTGCCACGGAGCCGACGGGTCAGGCGGAGCTGGCCGAGTTTTGAAAGATGGCGAGTCCCTCAAGACCTTCCCCCACATCGAGGACATGCTGAATTGGGTCTACGCCGGTACCGAAGCGTATGAGGCAGCCGGTGTGGCGACATACGGTGATCCGAATCGTGAAGGTGGCGCCCACGCAACTCGTTCATACAACGGCAGTGCGATGCCCGCCCAGGGTGCCATGGCCGGCGGCGGACTCACTGAATACGAGATTCTCGGACTGGTTTGCCATATCCGTTATGACATTTCAGGTGCTGACAAGGACGGCGACTGGGCTGGAGAGTACGAGAAGTGGTGTGCAGCCGAAAGTGAGATCTTCGTGGGTCTGCAGGACGGTTCGATCACCTTCGACAGTCCTGAACTTGGCGTCGGTACAGCACCCCGTCTCGGAACGGCTGCTGACACCGAAATCATGACCGAAGGCTGATTGCTTTCAGCGGTGGGCAAGCCACCACCGCATCTCAACAACTCCCATGACATTCCCATGACATCATGAACAACCACCACGACGTTCTGGTCATCGGTGCCGGCCCTGCTGGCGCCGCTGCGGGATACTGGCTGGCCAAAGAGGGTCTTGATGTCGTGATGATTGACAAGCGGGTATTCCCACGCGAAAAGACGTGTGGAGATGGCCTGACTCCGCGAGCAGTCAAGCACATCAACGACATGGGACTCGGCGATCAATTGTCGCAGTTCCATCGCTACGACGGGCTGCGCGCAACTGGTCACGGGAAAGCACTTGAACTGAAGTGGCCGACCCACCCGGTGTATCCACAACATGGTTATGTCGCTCGTCGGCGCGAACTCGACACGATGGTGGCCCGTCATGCGGTCGCTGCCGGCGCAACATTGCTTGAAGGTCACGAAGCACTTGCGCCTGTTCTTGAACGTGGGTTTGTTCGCGGTGCAACTGTTCAAGCTCAAGATTCAGACACACCGTTCGATATCACTGCTCGTTATGTGATTGTTGCCGACGGCGCAAACAGTCGATTCGGTCGCTCTCTCGGAACCTTCCGAACCAAAGAGTGGCCCTACGGAATCGCTATCCGTTCATATTGGGAAACACCACGACACGCCGAACCCTGGATTGAGTCTGCTCTTGAGGTGAAAGATCGTCAAGGCAATCCGATGCCTGGTTACGGATGGATCTTCCCGGTTGGTGATGGCACCGTCAATATCGGTGTTGGATTGTTATCAACGTTCCGTGATTTCAAGAGTGTCAACACCACACACTTACTTAGCGAATACGCGCATACGCTCGCCGATCGCTGGGAAATCAATCCCGAACAGCCAACTGGTAAACCAACATCGGGTCGAATCCCCATGGGTGGATCTGTTGGACCAAAGTCGGGGCCAACATATCTCGTTGTCGGTGACGCCGCCGGAAGTGTAAACCCATTCAACGGCGAAGGCATCGACTATGCCTATGAAACCGCTCGCATGGCAGCACAAGTTTTGACTGAAGCAATTCGTAACAACGATCCCACTGCATTGCAGCTTTACCAAACTCTGATTGACGATGAGTTCGGTCAGTACTTCAAAGTGGCGCGTTTGTTTGCCCGCATTATTGGTCGACCATCGATTATGCGCGAACTGTCCCGGGTCGCAATGAATAACCGCACACTCATGGAATGGATAGTGCGCATCATGTCCAACTTGTTGCGCCCCGACGAGATCGGTCCGGCTGAAGCTGCATATAAAGCAGCAGCAGCAATTGTGCGACTTGCGCCTAACGCTTAGTTGGCTCCGTCTTATTCAGTATTTATTGACCAATACAACGCACCGCAGAAACCTGTGACTGTTCAAGGTCAATGATAGTGACATGTCGGTCGGCAAACTTTTGCACGAACGCCGTGAGGTTGGGTGTTTCTTCTTGACAACGACGCACTACTTTGTCGAGCAACGGTATTTCCCAGCCATTGACTAACTGCGCGTATGTCACGCCATCAAGCAGAGTTTCAATGGCGGGCAATTCAAGTTCGGTCGTTCCTTCTGCTGGTGCCGCAACTAGTGCAAACCACACAACTCCATCGCCCAAAGTGTCAGCCAGTAAAACGCAGGCATTCAATGCATCAGGGAACAAGCACGAAGATTCAGCCAATGTTCCGTCAGCCAATGTCAACACTCGGCCATCTTGCAAGACTGCTGTTGCATCACCGCGAGTCACGCCACCAGATACTGACCATGTTCCGTCAGAACGAATCGTTGATGTCTGCGCAATCAAATCAATACGGCGCGCGTTGGCATTGATGACAACTTCTGTCGAACTACTTCCGCCTTGACAGGCCCACAACACAACAGTCATGGCAAAGAGCGCACCCAATGCCGCCCAATATCGCCAACTCAGAAACTGTCGCACGACGAGATCGTACGGCTTCAGGCAGTCACTGCATGGGCAGCTCGATGAAAACGATCAGCTAAATCGTTCATCACCGCAGCGGTATGACCGAGGCCAACAAAGATCGCTTCGTATGCACCGGGCGCCATCGCGACGCCTTCATTCAACAACGAATGGAAAAGACGGGCATACAACGCTTCATCGGTTTGCTTAGCCTCATCAAAGTTGATAGGCAAACGTGAATCACCGAGTGCAGTCCCTAGGTAGATGCCAACCAATGTGCCAACGCGTGATGTGATGACCGGCAAACCTGCTGCGCTCGTGGCATCAGAAATCAAACTTGCGAGCCGCGTGGCTCGTGACTCGAGTTCGGTGTACACATCGGCTGAGAGTTCGCTGAGGGCTGCCAAGCCGGCTGCCGTCGCCATCGGATTACCTGCGAGTGTCCCGGCATGAAAAACCTTGCCGAGAGGTGTGAGGTTTTCCATAACATCGCGCCGCCCGCCGACTGCACCAATGGGGAGTCCTCCACCAATGACTTTGCCAAAACACGTGAGGTCGGGCTTCACATTAAGTCGACCTTGAGCACCATCGACACCTAGGCGGAAGCCGGTAATGACCTCATCAAACACCAGCAGCGCACCAGCTTTGTCACAGGCCGCACGCAGACCTTCAAGAAAACCAGGTTCCGGTGCAACAACGCCCATATTTGCCGCAACTGCTTCAACAATCACACAAGCAACCGTGTCGTCGATCTCTGGAATGACGTTGTAAGGAGCAACAACAGTGTTTGCAACTGCTTCGGGCGGCACACCTGCGGTACCAGGCAATCCGAGTGTTGCAACACCACTTCCACCTGCAGCCAACAGAGCATCAGTCGCACCATGAAAGTTGCCGCTAAAAGTAATGACTTTCGAACGACCGGTCAGACCGCGCGCTAGTCGAACCACCGTTGACGTTGCTTCGGTACCCGAGTTCATAAAGCGCACACGTTCGCACGATGGCACGCGCTCACTGATTGCTTCAGCCAGTTTCATTTCGCGAGGTGTCGGTGCACCAAAAGATGTTCCATCAGGTGCCGCGTCGCGAAGGGCCGAAGTAATTGTCGGATGAGCATGACCCAAAATGACTGCGCCATAGCTCTGCACTAAGTCGATGTACTGCTTTCCTTCAACGTCATACACATGAGCGCCCGAACCTCGCGCGACGACATAAGGCGAACCGCCGACTGCCTTAAAGGCACGAATTGATGAGTTGACTCCACCTGGAATCACTCGTGTTGAACGTTCAAACACGTCTTTGTTTGAAGGCGTTCCGGCACCAGTGCAAACAATCGGATTGCATCCAGCCGCCACGCACGCGGTTGCGTCACAATAAGGAATAGCTGACTGTTGTTGAGTTGTCATGTGTTTCAACCGTTCGCTAACTCGGCGTACCAACGCGCGAGATACGTCAAAATAATGTCGGCACCTGAACGCTTGATGGCTGTGAGGTGCTCGGTTGCAACGACATCGTGATCAATCCAGCCATTTGCGCTCGCAGCTTTAATCATTGAGTACTCACCGCTGACGTGGTACGCGGCGACGGGCACATTGACGATTGAACGAACTGCGGCAATCACATCAAGATACGCAAGTGCTGGCTTCACCATCACCATGTCGGCACCCTGCTCAATGTCGGCTTCAACTTCGGTGAGCGCTTCACGCGCGTTGCGCCAATCCTGTTGGTATCCCTTGCGATCTCCTCCGCCAACGATCTGGACGTCGACTGCATCGCGGAACGGTCCGTAGAGACCTGACGCATATTTTGCAGAGTACGCGAGAATAGAAGTTTCCGAATATCCGGCACCGTCAAGTGCGCCACGAATGACTCCGACTTGACCATCCATCATTCCGCTTGGTGCGACGATGTGTGCACCGGCGTTGGCCTGAGCAATGGCCGCCTTGGCGTAAATCTCAAGTGTCTTGTCGTTGTCAACAGAGCCATGCCCATCCAGAATTCCGCAATGACCATGACTGGTGTATTCATCAACGCACAAGTCAGACATCAACACCACTCGATCGCCAAGGTCTGAACGCAAATCACTGAGCGCTACTTGTACGACACCGTTCGGATCGAAGGCACCAGAACCGATTTCGTCCTTCTTGGCTGGAACACCGAACAAAATGACCGACTTGATCCCGAGATCGGCAAGTTGACGAACTTCTTCGCGCAAACTTGCTCGCGAATGTTGGACAATGCCCGGAAGAGACGTGATAGGAATCGGTGAATCGATTCCTTCACGCACGAACAATGGTGCAACAAGATCGTTGACATCAAGACGCGTCTCAGCGACGAGATCGCGCAATGCCTGAGTGCGGCGCAATCGGCGCGGACGTGACACGGGGAAGCGTGCGGACATAACCCCAGCCTACGGTCGGCGAGTACTTAACGACTCGCCAGCGCCTCGACTGTGGCGGCAACAACACCCTTCAACGACTGTTCGGTCGCCACAACCACATCGCGAATACCTAACTCGCTGAGTGCGCTCGCGGTCATCGGCCCCATTGCCACCACAACTTTGGGCATCGTGAGACCAAAAACATCGTGCCAGGCGCGCGCCGACGAAGCTGATGCAAAAGTAATGGCATCTGCTTGCGAGATTTCATCGGTGCGGTCGTGAGTCGGTGTGATGGAAACAGTTCGATAGGTGGTGACTCGCTCGACCGTCCATCCCTTGCCGCGCGCTGCAACTTCAAAATCGGTGCCAGCAGATTCGGCAACGGCCAAAAGAATGCGCCCTTGCCCCGTTGGGAAACTTTCACCCAGCGAACGCCCGGTTTGCACATTCGGAATCAAGTCGGCGCCACCTACCGCTTCAGCAGTTGCGGTACCGACAGCGGCAATTTTAAATTGTCGCGGTGATGCCCCGAGCGGAGTAATCGCATCACGAAACCGGTGCGCTCCTTCGGGCGACGTAACGACGACCCAGTCATAGCTTTGGATGTTGTTGATTGCTGTACGTAATTCTTGACCGCCATCACCGGCATCAACAGTTGTGGTGACAGGAATTTCTAGAACCGACGCGCCTGCCTCAACCAACAACGAAGTCAAGCCACCAGCGCGATCCGCTGCACGCGTCACGACGATGGTTCGACCAGCAAGCAATTGCGAGTCAGATGTCATGCCTCAACCAGCGACAGCGTCTCGGGCTACTTGCGCTGCACGACGCGAAGCGGAAAGTAAGTCATCGTGCGATGCCGCTTGGCCAGTCGGGACCGTCGCGAAATGATGTTTTGTTCCATCATCTGATGCCAGATATACCAACATCTTGTTGCCGTCGTCGTACGCGCCAACAGGAAGCGAACAACCACTTCCGAGTTCAGCAAGAAATGCTCGTTCGTGTTCGACGGCTCGACGCGATGGAGCGTCGTCGATGGAGGCCAAAATATTTCGCGTCCTGTCATCATCAGTGCGACACTCAATAGCAACACAACCTTGACCAACTGCCGGAATCATCACATCAACCGCGATGTATTCGTTGATTCGTTCGGTCCATCCCAAAATCTCGAGTGCGGCAGCAGCCATCACAATCGATCCGTCAGTTGGAATCTTTTCGAGACGGGTTGGAATATTGCCGCGTAATTCAACGAATTGAAGATCGGGGCGCACAGCAGACAGTTGCGCGCGGCGTCGTACTGAACCGGTTGCCACTGTTGCCCCGATGGCCAGATCGGTCAGTGATCGCCCAACAAGTACATCGCGCGGATCGCGTCTTTGGCCAAAGGCACCAATGCACAAACCATCAGCCGGAGTAGACGGGAGATCTTTTGCGCTATGAACTGCAATGTCGGCACGGCCAGCCAAAACGGCGGCTTGAACTTCTTTGACAAACACACCCTGTCCACCAATGGTGTGCAATGGAACATCTTTTTGCTGGTCGCCGGTGGTGTCAACAAAAACTAATTCAACCGACAGTCCGGGGTGAGTCGCTTCAAGCAACTCGGCAATTGCTGTTGATTGAGTGCGAGCTTGCGCTGAACTACGAGTGGCGATACGAAGGACGCTCATCGTGTCACTGCGATCATTACGAGAGATCGAAGAGATCGCGAACTGCCGCAGAGTTGCGCTCGCCACGTGGTGTGCCGGCGTCATCTTTTAGACGTACCGACATGTCATGCAACAACTTGGCCACGATTCCTTTGGTGACTGCGTCAACAGCATCTTGTTGCTCGGGTGTTAACGATGACAATTTCTTGCTCTGCCGCTCAATTTCAGCAGCGCGCACTGCTTCGGCGCGTTCGTGCAACTGCGCCACAAGTGGTGCTGCTTGACGAGCCGTCGTTTCCATATTGAAACGCTCAATCTCTTGCCCGATAATGTCACGAACTGCCAGAGCTTCAGTGGCGCGCTGTGCTTGGCCCCGTGCGGCCCAATCGCGCAAATCGTCAAGATCGAGCAAGGTCACGCCGTCAATGTTTGCGACATCAGAATCAACGTCGCGTGGCACTGCAATATCAACAACAAACAATGGGCGATCGGCACGTTGCAGCATCGCCTTGTTCACCATGTCCGAATCGATAACAGTTGAACCAGCACCAGTGCATGTCACAACCACATCGGCTTCGCAGAGTGATTCAGCCAAACGATAGAACTCGGTGACCGAACCCGACACACGATCGGCAAGGGCTTGCGCCTTAGCAATTGTTCGGTTGGTAACAAGCACTCGTCCAACACCAGAGTCGGCAAGAGCGACAGTGACACCTTCACCCATGTCGCCAGCACCAACAACGAGAACTGTCATTCCATCAATTGCGCCAAGACTTTCGCGAGCCATGTCAACAGCAGCATGGCTGACACTCGCGGTATGGCGTCCGATGGATGTTTCGGTCCGGGCGCGCTTACCAGTTTCGATCGCGTGGCGGAACAACAGATTCAAAGTTGACAGGGCGCCGCCTTCACGTTGCGAACGTTCCCATGCGGTACGCACCTGACCAAGAATTTCACTTTCACCAAGCACTGCCGAATCAAGACCCGATGCGACTTCAAACAGGTGACTGATTGCCGCATCGTCATGCTGGCTGTAAACGTGCGGAATCAATTCGTCGGCTGAGAAGCCACCCAGATCACAGAAGAAATCGCGCAAGTCGCCATAAGCACCATGGAACCTTTCTGCCACTGCGTACACCTCGGTGCGGTTGCAGGTTGACAACACCACGACTTCGCGAATGTTGGGTCGCGACATCAGGCCATGCACGGTCTTGGCAATTGCGTCGTCGGCAATAGTGACCCGCTCAAGAAGGGCGAGGGGCCCAGTACGGTGATTCACCCCGAATACGACGATCGACACGTTTCTTACCTTATTCCCTGAGACCTTTTGAGGTACCTATGCGCATGGGATTTCAACCGACTTCTGAACTAGGCGCTGGCGCTCTTGGACGAAACAATGGCTGCCTGCCGAGTCTGACGTTGCTGCTCGTGATAGCTCAAAATCTGTAATTCGAGGGCTAAATCGACCGTTCGGACGTGAATTCCGAAGGGTAGAGACAAAACAACGGGCGAAAAGTTCAAAACACTGGTGACCCCGGACTTCACGAGGCGGTCGGCGACATCTTGAGCGGCGTCGGCCGGAACGGCCACTACCCCGATCGCGACTTGTCGCGAAGCGACGACCTGTGGAAGCTCGTCAATGTGGCGTACCCGTACTCCACCCACGACTCCACCAATTTTGGCGGGGTCAATGTCGACCACTCCGGCCACCGGGAAACCCTTTTGCCCAAATCCGCCGTAACCAGACAAAGCTTGACCCAAATTACCGGCCCCCACGATGACGACAGGCCAATCCTGATTCAGGCCAAGTTCTCGTTCAATCTGGAAGACCAAATAGCGCACTTCGTATCCGATGCCACGGGTTCCGTAGGTGCCGAGATAACTCAGATCTTTGCGAACTTTTGCTGCGTTGACCGCCGCAAGATCGGCAAGTTGTTCAGAAGAAATACCGGTTGTTTCATTTTCGACGAGTTCTTGAAGTATCCGCAGATAGATCGGCAATCTCGCGACAGTGGCATCGGGAATTCGGCGTCGGGGGCGTTCGGCCATACTGAAAACGCTACGCGTCACCACGACAGATGACGAACTCTCATCACGCAAACCTGTTGATAAGCGATGGTCATCGGTCACCGCCGATAAAGCAGTTCGCACGGCGCCCACTCAATTGATGCTCGCTCTGCTCTAACCTGCGATTGTGACCTTGAATGCTGCTCTCGCTGCCGCCGCAACATTGGTTGCTTTGGCATTCAGCATTTCAACTTTTGATCGCTGGTTGCGTCGTCGACGACCTCACGATGGCGCTTGGAGTTTTTCACTTCTCCTGTTCGCTCTCGGATCTGTGGCGCTGTGGTGGGCTGAGGCTCGCGGTTGGAGCCTTGGATCGTTTCGCGTTTTCTTTTTAGCTGGCGCCGTACTTAATGTTCCGTGGCTAGCACTCGGCACGGTGTATCTGTTGTTCGGTCATCGAGTCGGACACATTACAAAGTTATGGCTCATCGGATTATCTGGTGCGGCTGTCGGAGTTGTGCTCATTGCTCCAACAAAATCAAGTGATCTCAGTCAACAAGCCATGCCACAAGGAAGTGAACTATTCGGAGTCGCACCACGCGTCTTTGCTGCCGTCGGATCTGGTGTCGCAGCACTGGTGATCATTGGTGGCGCGGTGTGGTCAATCATTCGAGTTGCACGCGGGCGTGTCCCCGCAGTCGGCGAAGCAGAACGACATATCACACACTCACGGCGTCATGCCGCAAGCAATACGTTGATTGCACTCGGCACTTTGGTGTTGTCAGGGAGCGGAACTTTGGCCGGTCGTTTGGGCGAAGACCGAGCATTCGCCGTCACTTTGCTTGCCGGCGTTGTGGTGCTTTTTAGCGGTTTCTTAGTTGCTTCCACTCAACCTAAATCGATGAACGACAAACGAATTACAGGCGCATCAGCGAAATGAATCCCGCAACGAAGATTGCACCTAACAAAATTGCAACTGACAATGTGGTAGCTGGACGCATGAGTTCACCTTAGCGATTAATGAGTTGGGCGTAACGACACCGGAGTCGAAAGTGCTGGTTCGTCGCCACCGGGTTGCAAAGTGACTTGCTGACCTTCACCCAAACCCAATTGTTCGGTCGCCGATCCGCTGTCCACTGCAACACACAACAAACCTGACGAATCAATTACCAATCCGGCCGCACCTTGACCCATCTCGGCAAATGATTGAGCAATGACAAAGTTACGTGTGGTGTCACCAAATGAAACTCGAACACGCTGAACAGGTGCTGCCCACGAAGTTTCAAGATCATCAAGACTCACATTGAGTTGGCAATTTCCAAAGCGATCAACCCACAACACTTCACATTCAAATCCGCCGTTTTCTTCGCGCGGAATCGGAACAATGCCCGGCAATAACAGCGACGGATCAATTTCAGTGCCGACATCAAAGAGGTCTTCACCATTTGCCAACAACGCAGCGATTGGCGCAAACACATCGCGGGCAACAAACGTCGTTCCCGGCGTTGCTAAATGCAACTCATCGCGATCAAGAACTACCGCGCGTTCTGCTCCACCGGCAAGTGCGACTCCTGGTGCTAACACTCCGTTGTCGGGGCCGATGAAAATTCCGGCTCCTCCCGCAACTTCAACGGCGACTAGTCGACGTTCAATTCCTGCACCAGGATCAACCGCTGCAATCACAATTCCCTCAGTGAGATACGGAACAGCTCGCGCTAACGACAACGACGCACCACGAGTATCAAATGGTGCAATGCCATGAGTGAGATCAATCACCACAACTTGCGGAGCTGATTCGCGAATGACTGCCTTCACCACACCGGCGTGCTCTGACTCGTAACCCAAGTCAGATAAGAACGACACAGTGTCATAGGTGCGACTCACAAACGACAGTGTGTCAGTGGATCACGCAAAAAATGCGACCTGCGAATGCGGCCCCTAAATGCAACCCAAGAATGCGACAGGGCCGGTGTCAACCCCCCGATGACACCGGCCCAGTCGGCGCTGCTCTTTCGAGCGCGTCTCCCAGCTCTTCAGCTAGCGGTCATGTGACCTGCGACATACCCTAGACCCGCTTTGTGCCAAATGTGAAAATTTGCGCAGAGATTTTCTGCAAAATTTCTCGCCCTTTTTCGGGCGTTTTCACCAAAGTTCTAACGGTTGCCCAACTCACGGCTGCGGTCAGTCGCGGCTTTGACGGCCTGAATGAATGCAGCCCGAACAGCCTCGGTTTCAAGCACTGAAACACCGGCCGCTGTAGTCCCACCAGGCGACGTCACGCTGGCCCGCAGGTCAGCGGGGGCTTCGCCTTGAGACAGCAACTTGGCCGAACCAACGAATAGTTGGCGTACCAAGGTTTCAGCGGTTGTTCGGGGTAGTCCAGAAGCCACTCCCGCGTCCATCAAAGCTTCGGCAACCAAGAACAAATAGGCCGGACCACTTCCAGCCAGACCAGTCACCACATCAAGTTGAGTCTCAGGGACGCGCACAACAAGGCCTACCGAGCCAAGGACAGCCTCGGCCCAAGCAATATCGACTTCGTTCGTGTGAGTGCCACCCGCAATGGCCGAAGCACCTTCGCCCACCAAAGCCGGCGTATTCGGCATCGCTCGAATCACCGCGACGCCTGATCCGCACGCCGCTTCAAGAGTTTTGATCGTGACACCAGCAGCAATAGACAACACACGATTCGCTCCGGCCGTCACGGCTGATTGCGCGGCAGCAGGAACATCTGGCGGTTTCACGGCAATGACCGCCGACCCACACGGAGTAATAAGCGGAGAAATCGTGACTCCGGGGAACATCGTGGTGAGTTGTTCACGGCGAGCCGCAATGACTTCCACGATCACTAATTCGGCAGGCGACACGAAGCCCGATGCCAACAGACCGCCCGCTAAAGCTGCGCCCATGTTTCCGCCACCAATAATGGCCAGAGTTGAAGAACCCGAGGTGTTGCTCATACCTTCACGCTAACCCGATGAGCGGTCTCGCCGATGCCGACTTCCCAATCTGCACCGGCGAGACGACTGCAGTGTGGGAGAGCCTTGAGTGGAGACGGTGGTTACTGGTTGTTGAAACGCGAGGCGAAACCAATTGACAGCAAAGGTCGGAAGCATTGTTCAACATGGGCGTACATAGAGCCCACAATGCGATCGAGTTCGGCTTCGGCAAGAGCTGAGAGTGGCAACTCGCCACGTAAATACACAGCGTCTTCAAGTCCTAATGAAAAGTGTGCACCAATCAACTTGTCATTGCGGCGTAACAGGTTCTCGTTGAAATCGGCGATGTTCTCTTCGGGTGCGGGCATCACATACGTTTCGTAACGCAATGTGCGCTGACCAAGTGTGAGCCACACCGTAATGAAGTCTTTGGTGTCACCCTTCATACGCACATACCAACGCGCACGATAGGAGGGATCGGGATCCCCGTGGTCGATCGCCAGAATCACATCGTCGCCCAATTTCATTTTGGCTAACCATTCATCGATCTGACGCTCGATGACAGCTAGTGACGAATCGTTAAAGAGATCGCTCACGAGCAATTCACGAGGGCGCGGGAAGTGATGTCGGTATACACGCGGCGTAGACGCGCGGCAGCAAAGCTCCAGGTGTAACGACGACCACGCTCTGCTGCTGCGATGCTCATCGCGGACGCCAGTGCCGGATTGTTCAACAATTCGGCGGTGTATTGAGCAAACATGTTTGGATCGCGATCGGCAACTAAATAACCAGTGAGTCCATGATCGACAAGCGACAACAACCCTCCAACTGCATTAGCAATGACCGGAGTTCCGCATGCGGCAGCTTCAAGTGCGACGAGTCCGAAGCTTTCCGATCGACTCGGCACCCACACTGCATCAGCCGCTCGGTAATACGTGGACAACATGTGGTGCGCCTGCGGTTCAACAAAGTGAACCTGTTGAGTCAGGCCAAGTTCGCTAATCAATGCATTCACACGAACAACCTCGGTGTCACCTTGTAGTCCGCTCGCTCCGCCTACGACATACAGCGAAGCATCTCGGCGATTCAAAGCAGATAAAGCGCGAACCGCAATATCAACACCCTTGAGAGGCTGAATGCGACCGACGAACAACAACACCGGACCCTCGCCCATTCCTAAAGCAAAACGCGCACCGCGCTTATCGCCAGGTGTAAAGAAAGCGTGTTCAACACCGGGCGCAACAATTTCAACAAGCCCTGGCGGGTTGCCGTACAAACGACGGAACTGATCTTCTTCTTCGTCGCAACTCACGCAAATCGCGTCAGCACAACCAATAATTTGTGCTTCGGCACGTTCGCGACGTTCGGGTTCGGGGTCGCCGCCCTCGGCCTTGACGCGCGCCAGAGTATGAAAAGTCGTTACTAACGGAATATCAAGTTCATGCTTGATTGAATGCCCAGCCACGCCCGACAACCAATAATTGGCATGCACGACATCGGCGGCGTGAGCATGGCGAATATCGTCCAAGACGAAATCTGTAAAGGTCGGCACCATGCCTTCAAGTTCTTCTTTGGGCAAATCAAATCGTCCGGCCGGCACATGAACGACGCGATGGTTCGGCTCAACCAAAACCTCACGGGGTAATCCACTGCGCCACTCACGTGTATAAGTAGTCACTTCAACACCGGCATGGGCGAGACCCGCAACGAGTTCGCGCACGTACACATTCATACCGCCCGAATCACCAACCCCTGGCTGAGCCAGAGGCGAGGTGTGGAAAGAGAGCATGGCTACACGCGTCACAGAAGATGAAAACTATCGGTGGTCAGCGAACTTTGCCTGAACGTGCCCCAAGAAGAGGCTTAGTGGCTGGCTCTAGTTCTGAAGAAGGGTGTCAACCGAGGCATCGCCATCGCGGTAGCGACGCACCAATTCAGCGGTTAAGGCATCAATACGGTCGAACAGCTGCCGACGGATATCAGACTGATTGGCCTCAAACGCCTTCAAGCCTGACTCCAATGCCTGTAAGCCCGCATCATCAAGGTCGGCCATATTGTCAAAGCCCAATTGATCGCACAGGGCATCAAACTCGGTCAACAACGGATGATCAGCACTCACCTCGGTATCGCGGGGTGGACGGGCCGAACCTGTACTCGGTGCCGGACCAACACCTGAGCGAACGATTTCGGCAACCGAAACTGCTCCGGTTCCGTCGGCCTTGTGTCGGCGTACTGCAGCAACTAAGTCAACGCGACCTTGGGCTAGACGACGCACAAACGAAACCGCGTCTTCGTGTTTGCGTAATGAATCACGTTCGGCGCGTAAATCGAGCAACGACAACGCTGCTGGATCACCAGATGGTTGAGTTGGCATATTCGTTGACATATTCACTGGCATCCTCCAGATACGGGTGGCAATACCGCTACTTCATCTTTATCGCTCACGGGAGTCGAAGTAGGTACCGCTTCGCCATTCACCCAAATTCGACAGGTTGGTAACAAGTTGGCGAAGTTTTGACCATAACGAGCCGTCGCATTGGCAATCACTTCTTCAACCGTCGCACCGTCGACCGTATCGCTTGAAGTTCCGGCCACTTCACGGGCTTGAGCAAAGAGACGCAGAGTTGCCACCTCGCCGAGCGTACCCGCACTACCCTCGTTGGTTGTGCCAGACGAACCCGACAACCAACTTCGTACGCGAATCTTGGTTCTGCGACATGGCCAGAGCGAATGGAATGCGACTGGTCGCTGGCAAGGCCAAGCCGATCCGCCGCTCACCACACTTGGTCTCGAACAAGCCCGACTTGCCGGCGGACTGATTGCCACCGAATGCCCAACTTTTGACGTCGTCGTAACGAGCGATCTTGAACGAGCTCGAATCACCGGACAAACCATTGCCTCCGTCATCGGCTGCTCAACCCACCGCCTTGACCCGCGGTGGCGAGAAAATCACGCCGGCGAATGGCAAGGCCTGACTCAAGCCGAGATTCGCACCCAATGGCCCGGGTACCTTGAGTCCGATCGCCGTCCACCCAATTTTGAAAGCGTTGCCTCAACCACCTCACGTGCGCAGGCGGCGCTTGACGACATCGTTGCGCAAAATCCTGGTGGATGTGTTTTGGTGATTTCGCACGGAGGCGTGTTGCGACTCATGCACGAACACCTCGGTGGCGGCGAACAACGTTTCCCCAACTTGGCCGGTTCGTGGTTTGAGCACACGCCAACTGACGGTTGGAAATGTGGATCACTTCTTTTCCCATTGCAACTCATTGCCGATGAACTGCGCAATACCGGTGCAGTCGAATGAGCGACATGACCAGCAACTCCGAATTAGAAAATTCTGAACTCAAACTTTTTGACGACTCCCCCATCCGAACAGAACCATTTCAAGTTGAAGTCGTTCGTTCAAAGAAACGCCGCCGTTCCGTCAGTGCCCAAATGCACGGCGATATCTTGCGTGTTTCAATTCCGAGTTGGATGAGCAAAACCGAAGAAGCCACCAATGTCGCCGAAATGGTGCGCCGCTTCAAACGAAAGATCGCCACACAAGACGTCAATCTCGCCGAACGCGCGCGAATTCTCGCCAAGCGTTACTCGTTGCATACTCCAAACGATATTGAATGGGCCGAGAATCTCACATCGGTCTGGGGACTTTGTACGCCCTCAACAAAAAGCATTCGGATGTCAACTCGCCTGGTTGGATTTCCTTCGTGGGTACTTGATTACGTGATTGTTCACGAATTAGCACACTTACACGTGTCTGGCCACGGTCCTGATTTTTGGGAAATCACTCGCCGCTACGAAAAGACCGAACGTGCCATCGGATATCTCATCGCGAAAGCAGGAGACACCGAGGAAGACGATGACGTCATTGATTCACCAGGCGGAGCCACCCCGTGACAAAAAAGCAATATCTCGCTGATCGGTTTTTGGATGACACCTATTCTGAAGAAACTCGACGTCATGTCTCGACACTCACTATTGCGCGACTGACATCAAACGCTTGTTTCCGCTACGCACCACCATTTCTTGCAAGTATCTCTGACGATTTCAATATCAGCTTGTCCCGACTTGGACTCGCACTCATGGTCACCGAAATTGCTATGGGTATCTCCCCTTTGCTTGGTCGATTCGTTGATCGTTTACATCGGCGCACCGCGATGGCCGGAGGTCTGTTGGCTATTTCTGGTGCCGCTACCATCGCAGCCGCAAGCCCATCGGTATGGATTTTTGTTTTAGGCATCTTGCTGATCGCCGTTGCCAAATTCATTTTTGATATCGGACTCGCTTCATGGATCAATGACCATGTTGAGTACGAAAAGCGAGGACGCGTCGTCGGCCTCACCGAAACATCATGGGCACTTGGTCTACTTGTTGGTGTCACTGCAAT
This sequence comes from Ilumatobacteraceae bacterium, assembly GCA_044338135.1. Taxonomy (GTDB): domain Bacteria; phylum Actinomycetota; class Acidimicrobiia; order Acidimicrobiales; family Ilumatobacteraceae; genus Casp-actino8. Next base: position 51,365 of record JBIIMF010000002.1, read on the forward strand.
GGGCTTGGTTGCTTCGGCAAGTTCGTGGCGTTGGGGTTATGGGGTCGGCGCTATCAGCGTGGCAATCATGGGCCTCATTGTGATGACTCACCTCGAGGGTCATGATGTAGCTGGATCGCAACGGTCTCGAGACACCGTCAAACACAAGATGCCTCTCAACGGCTACTGGATTTTCGGTGCCATGTTCTTCTTAATGGCCGCCAGTCAAACTTTGTTTGTCACTTTTGGTTCGTGGCTTGAAGATGACTTCGATTTTACTGAGGCCGGCATCTCTGCTGTCGTCTTTGGACTAGGAGCCTTTGAACTTTTGGCGTCAGTCACCAGTGCGCGACGTACAGATACGTGGGGTAAAGAACGCAGCACGATTTTTGGTGCGGCACTCATCTTGCCCGCAGGACTCTTGCTCACAGTTGGCCACAACAACCAAGTCATCGGCCTGATTTTGTTGGGGATTTACTTGCTCGGCTTTGAGTTTTCCATTGTGAGCATGTTGCCGTTATCAGCAAACCTCATTCCGGCATCACCTGGTCGCGGATTAGGAATTATTTTGGCTGGCGGAACTTTGGGTCGAGCAAGTATGTCTCTGATCGGTACTGCGGCCTACGACAAATTCGGCATCAATGTCCCGTCGTTCATCGGCGCAGTTTGTGCCGCTGGAATGATTGGGTGCATCGTTGCGTACGGACGCACCACTCAACATCGTCTAACTACACACAGCATTGTCTAATTAACCGCGATATCCATTCGTAATTGGTAATCGTCGATCTTTGCCGAACGCTTTTTCAGAAACGCGCACACCTGGCGGGCATTGACGACGTTTGTATTCGTTGATATCGACGAGTCGTGCAATGCGTCGCACGATCTCTTCGGGATGACCGAGTTCAATAATTTCCGCAGCGGTGCGATCTTGTTCGACATACAACGCCAAGATCGGATCAAGCACGTCGTACGGCGGAAGGCTTTGATCGTCGCGTTGATCGGGACGCAACTCAGCTGATGGTGGTTTCGTGAGCACCGATTCGGGAATGATTTCGCGACCAGCACGTTGATTGACATAACGGCTCAAACCAAACACGTCGGTCTTCAACAAATCCTTAATGACTGCGTAACCACCAACCGAGTCGCCATAAATCGTGAAGTACCCAACCGCAAGTTCACTCTTGTTGCCAGTCGTTAACACCATCCAGCCGAACTTGTTTGACAACGCCATCAAAATCTGACCACGGCATCGGCTCTGCAAGTTTTCTTCAGTGAGGTCGGCAGGCTTGCCCTCGAAACTCGGCGCCAACATTGACAAGTACGCCTCAAAGACTGGCTCGATTGAAATCGTGCGACAGTCGATGCCTAACGCTTCAGCTAATGCGTACGCATCGGTCTTTGAACCATCGGATGAATAACGCGATGGCATCGCCACGCCGTGAACATGTTCGGCACCTAAAGCTTCGACGGCAACAGCAGCAACAATGGACGAGTCAATTCCGCCTGACAAACCAATCACGACATCGGTGAACTTGTTTTTGCGCACGTAATCGCGGGTACCCAGAACTAATGCGCCATACATCTCTTCGTAACGATCGCTGATTGGCGTGACTTCGGCAACTGCTGGCTTGTCAAGATCAATGTCGACGACACTCAGACCACTGGAGAATTGCGGAGCACGCGCGAGCAATTTTCCTGAAGCATCAAACACCATTGATGAACCATCAAATACCAACTCATCTTGTCCACCGACTTGATTCACATACACGATCGCGCATTTGTTTTCGGCAGCACGTGTCCGCAACATCTCTTCACGCTCTTGCAACTTGCCACTATGAAATGGTGAGCCGTTGATGTTGATGTTAAGTTGGGCACCATCTCGCGCTTGCTGTTGCACCGGACCGTCGGCACGCCAAATGTCTTCACAAATCGAAACCGCGCACTTCACGCCGCCAACTTCAAAAAGATGATGTGCACCTGAGCCAGGCTCAAACGTGCGCTCTTCGTCAAACACGTCGTAGTTCGGTAATAGACGTTTGTGGTACACGTTGCGAATCGCACCGTTGGCACACACGGCTGCCGCGTTATAAATCACTGGTCGACCAGAGGCGACTTGATTGCCAACTCCAGAATCGACAAAGCCAATCACTGCGACACATGGCCCAGTCAATTTCGCGAGATCTTCAACCACCGTGCGGTTGTCGCGCACGAACCCTGGCTTCAACACCAAGTCTTCGGGCGGATATCCCGTCACTGACAGTTCGCTGAAGGCCACGATGTCGCACTTGGCGGCAACAGCTTGGGCATATAGGTCGGCGATGAGTGCGCGATTACCCGCCAAGTCACCCACGGTGGGGTTCATCTGAGCCAAGCCGATGCGCAAAGTTGCCACGTCTGCGAGGCTAACCGCACCGCCAGTGTGGGCGTTCAGATGGTTTGCGGTTACCGTTACCCCTACGGTTTGAGCTTGTTGTAACGCCGTGACCCAAAGATGGTTCACACAGCGTTCACAATTGGGCAACGACCGAGAAATGCCCCCCTGCGATCCTTTCGCTGCCCCGTACAACTAACCCGGCATCGCCGGACCAAATCCCTGGAGGACCAAGTGGCCTATCAAGCCGAATACATCTGGATCGACGGCACCGAGCCGACACCGTTGCTCCGTTCAAAGACCAAGATCTTGGCTGACGACGTGACCGCCCCTCCAGCTTGGGGTTTCGACGGTTCGTCAACCAATCAGGCATCAGGCGACAAGTCTGACTGTGCCTTGATTCCCGTGTTCACCTGTCCCGACCCCATCCGTGGCGGCGACAACATTCTCGTTTTGTGCGAAGTCACGTCGGCAACCACCGGCAAGCCCCACGCAACCAACACTCGTGCTGCTTGCGCCAAGGCCGCCAAGAAGTTCGCTGCTGACGAAATGATTTTCGGTATCGAGCAGGAATACACCATGCTTCGTCCCGACGGTCGCCCGCTCGGCTTCCCGGCAGGTGGTGGATTCCCCGAACCGCAGGGTCCGTACTACTGCGGCGTCGGCACCGGCCGCGTCATTGGTCGCGAGATCATTGAAGAGCACACCCAGGCTTGCCTCGATGCTGGCCTCATGATCGAAGGCACCAACGCCGAAGTCATGCCCGGTCAGTGGGAATTCCAGATTGGCGCCGCTGACGCCCTCACTGTCAGTGACCACATGCATGTCGCTCGTTGGTTGTTGCACCGCATCGCCGAAGATTACGACGTAGTGATCTCGTTGGCCGCCAAGCCACAAAAGGGTGACTGGAACGGAGCTGGTGCGCACACCAACTTCTCGACCAAGGCCATGCGCAATGACAAGGACATGAAGGCCATCACTGCCGCATGTAACGCCATCGGCAAGAAGGTCATGGAGCACGTCACCAATTACGGTCACGACATCGAAAGCCGCCTCACCGGCAAGCACGAGACTGCTCCGTGGAACAAGTTCAGCTACGGCGTTTCCGACCGTGGTGCTTCAATCCGTATTCCGTTCATGGTGGAGAAGACTGGTCGTGGCTACGCCGAAGACCGTCGTCCAAACGCCAACATGGACCCGTACACCGTGTGCCGTCTCCTTCTTGAGACAGTTTGCGGCTGAGGCCACACACCTTGCCTCGTCTCATCGAGGTGTTAGCAATCTGAACTGGGGGCTGGGGAAACTCGGCCCCCAGTTTGTTTCCCATTTCATTTCTTGGGTCATTTACCGTGTCAATTCTTCAGCAACCAAAGGCAGACTGAAACTATGAACATGTTGAATCAACAGCGTGATTACGTACTTCGCACCGTCGAAGAACGCGGCGTGCGGCTCATTCGTTTGTGGTTCACCGACGTCTTAGGCAACCTCAAGAGTTTCGCCATTAGCCCAGCCGAACTTGAAAATGCTCTTGAAGATGGCATGACCTTTGACGGTTCATCAATCGACGGTTTCTCGCGCGTGCAAGAAAGCGATGTGCTCGCGATTCCCGACCCCAACACATTTGTGATGTTGCCATGGGCCGACAACAAGGCGCCCGAAGCCCGAGTGTTCTGCGATATCTACAACCTTGATGGTTCGCCATTTGGTGGTGACCCGCGTCAGGTGTTGCGCCGCAACTTGCAGCGCGCTCAAGCAATGGGACTCGATTTCTTAATCGCTCCCGACATGGAGTTCTTCTATTTTGCTCCACCCGAAAATGGTCAGCCTCCTAAGCCGCTTGACGAAGCATCGTTCTTTGATCTCACCACGACCGACGTCACGGGCACGTTGCGTAAAGAAACCATTCGCACACTCGAGACCATGAGCATTCCGGTTGAGTATTCATTCCACGAAGATGCGCCATCACAACACGAAATCGATTTGCGCCATACCGATGCACTCACCATGGCCGACAGCGTGATGACTTTCCGTTTGGTCGTCAAAGAAGTTGCTGCAGCGCAAGGCGTGCATGCAACCTTTATGCCGAAGCCACTTGAGGGTGTGCAGGGTAGCGGCATGCACTTGCACTTGTCGTTGTTCAATAACAACGGCACCGACGACAGCGACAGCAATGCGTTCTATTCACCTGACGACGCATACAACTTGTCCGATACTGCCAAGAAGTTCATGGCTGGCTTGTTGCGCCACGCCAGTGAAATCACTGCAGTGACTAACCAAACGGTCAATAGTTACAAGCGTTTAGTGCCTGGTTTTGAAGCACCTGTGCATGTGTCGTGGGCCCGCAACAACCGCAGCGGACTCATTCGAGTGCCCGTTCCCAAAAAAGCGAATCCGTCGGCGACACGTATTGAATATCGTTCACCCGATCCGGCCTGTAACCCATACTTGGCGTTCTCGGTGATCTTGGCCGCCGGTTTGCGCGGCATCGAACAGAACTACGAACTTCCTTCTGAAGCCGACGCCAACTTGTTTGAAATGCATGATGGCGATCTTGACAAGTTGGGTATCGCACAATTGCCACAGTCATTGTCTGAAGCACTCAACGTGATGGAATCATCAACCCTTGTGCGTGAAGCTCTTGGTGAACATATCTTCGAATGGTTCTTACGTAACAAGCGATCTGAATGGCGCGGTTATAAAACGCAAGTCACCCCATTTGAACTTCAGCGCTACTTGAAGAGCATCTGAGCACGAGCATGGTCATGGATCTCATCGCAGTCTTTCCCGAGTCACCGTCGCCCGAACTGGCGCGCACGCTCGACATGGCCGGCTTTCGTTGGAAGTCGTTTGCCTCTGCTGATGCCGTGATCAAGGCCGAACCAACTGAAGGTTGGCTGGGCGCCATTGTGATGGCTGATGACGATATGGAAGGCGCTTGGGCAGTATGTCGTGCCTTGCGCAAGCGCGACGGAATTCAAGTGCCCTTGATGTTGTTGATGACTGGTGCACAACTTGACGATCTCACCTTGCGTGATGAGTTGTTTACCGACTTCTGTTTATTGCCGTTTCATCCACGCGAACTTGAAGCACGACTCAAGCATGTGTTTGCTCACATGTCGTCGAGCATTAAACCCGATGTGGTTGACTACGGCGGACTCGCTCTCAACCTCGAGACGTACCAGGCGTCAATCGATGGTCGCCCACTCGACTTGACGTACATGGAATATGAGTTGTTGAAGTTTCTTACCCAGAACCCAGGCAAGGTTTTCACCCGTGAAATTCTGTTGTCGCGAGTGTGGGGATACGACTATTACGGTGGCGCGCGAACTGTTGACGTGCATATTCGTCGACTGCGAGCCAAGTTAGGTGAAGAACAGGCCAACCTGATTCAGACAGTGCGCAGCGTCGGATACCGCTTCGGTCAATCCCGCTGGGGCAACTAAATACCTTCGGTCGATCTGGTCGGAAATAACTGAGGTTTTCTGCTACTTCGCCCGACCAGATCGGTGGGTTTCAATTAACGCGTCAGCGAACAGTTGACAACAAGTGATTCGGTGCGAATCGCAAGGCGACAGTCGCGGCCGAATTCGGCAATGCACGGCACGCTTCTTCGGCGGCTTCGACATACATCTCGGCAACTTCAATCGCGGCTTCAACACCGCCGTTTGAACGAACGATTGACAATGCCTTGTCGCGCTCGGCCAAATCAAGTGGCTTGCCCAATAGGTCAGCTAATTCGCGAGCCGGAACTCCGCCCGATGCCAAGGTGTGCAACACGGGCAACGTGTAGACGCCCTCAACCATGTCATGACCCGATGGCTTACCAAGTTGAGCATCGGTTGCCGACAAATCGAGCAGGTCATCAACAATCTGGAACACCATGCCATAAGCCTCGCCGTATGCAGTGAGTGCATTCACCATGGGCGCATCAAACTTTGAAACGATTCCACCGATACGAGCGGCGGTTGCATACAACGATGCGGTCTTGCCGCTGATCGACGACAAGTAACTCTCGACTGGTCGCGCCACGTTGTACGTGTGACGCAACTCTTCAATCTGGCCTTCGCACAGGCGACCGATTGTGCGCGCCAACAATGCAGCAACTTCGGTACCGAGCGATGCAGCAATTTCTGAAGCTCGAGCCAACAAGAAGTCACCAGCAAGAATCGCTTGCAGGTTGCCCCACTTTGCATTCACAGTTTCAACGCCACGTCGTGTGGGCGATTCATCCATTACGTCATCGTGATAGAGCGAACCAAGATGTACGAGTTCACACGAGATACCACCTTGCACTGCATCTTCGGTCGTAGGTGCGCCGGCTACTTGCGATGCCACAACCGAGAACATTGGGCGCAAACGCTTGCCGCCGGCGAGCAACAAGTGCGAGGCGATTTCAGTGAGGTACGCGTCGGGAGTTTGAACTGCTTCGAGTAATGCCTCTTCAACCCGACGACGGTCGGCATCAGAAGACTCGAGATCAAACAGCGGTGTCTGGCTCACGTGGTCAGGCTATGCCACATTTTCACAAGCAACATAAACCTGCCCCAATGATTTCGGCGTGTCAACGGTTACAGCCGATCACTGTGAGGCGATGCTCGCCCGAATCTGCCCATCACGCATGGCCTGAAGCACTGCCTCGGGTCGCTCACCCAGGCGTTCAATGGTGACGCCGACAATCTTGCCGGCGAATTCGAACTGATGTGGGTACGGACCAACCGGTGCGCCAGTGTCAATCCCCACATCAAACGTTTCACCGCTCATCGAGAAGATCACTGGCACGGTGTTAGGCACATGACCCTCGGCAACCAATACACCATCAACCGATAACGCCACATCGCCGCCAGCGGCGAAGCCGCCGTCGTACGCGAACAACATGTCAATCTCGTGGCGCCCAGGTGTCAGTGCAGTCGGTGCGGCAACCGATGTGTGTTGATGCCTGTACCAGTTGTAATGAAAAGTTGGCACGCCAACTTCTGATAGATACAACGACCACCCCGCCATGTTGCCACCCTGACAAGCGATGACTCCGTGCGCGCCCGCTGACACTTCAACAACCGCCGTCATTCGCCACGAGGTGTTCTTCACGTTCACTACGTTGAACTCGGGCATGCGCGCATGAGCCGAGGTGTACGTCATCTTGGTGAGATCACCCAAACTTGATGGCACCGGTGCAACAAGCTGCGAACCAGAACCTGGGTCACGCATCGGGTACACACTGTTGCGTCGAGCTTCGCGATCGAAGACTTCCATCAACTCAGCCAACTTCTCGGGGTATTGCGCAGCAACATCGACTGCTTGCGAGAAGTCGGTGCGCAAGTCGTACAGCTCCCAACGTTCTTGCTCACCATCGAAAGGCATTCCTTGCCAACGAATCCATGGCGGTCGGCCATGGAAGCACGAAGCCATCCAGCCGCGGTGATACACACCACGGTTGCCCATTATTTCGAAGTACTGCGTCTCGTGCCGATCTTCAATGTCAGCAACGTCAAACGTGTACGCCATTGATGTGCCGTGAACTTCCATTTGTTCAATGCCATTCACAATGGTCGGTTGTGTGATGCCACATGCTTCGTAAATGGTTGGAGCAATGTCAACAACGTGATGGAACTGGGTTCTCATTCCACCTGCATCGGCGATGCCTTTTGGCCACGACACCGCCATCGCATTACGCGTGCCGCCAAAGTGCGAAGCAACTTGTTTCATCCACTGAAATGGCGAATCAAGTGCCCATGCCCACGGATAGTTGTAATGGTTTTCGCAATCGGCGCTACCAAAGTCGTCCATGTGTTCGAGCAACCACTCGGGGTCTTCGGGGCGACCATTTTGGAATGAGGGCGCACTCCAGGCTCCGTGCAAAGTTCCTTCACCCGACGCACCGTTATCGCCAGTGATGTAGAAGACAAGTGTGTTATCCAACTTGCCGCGCTCGTCAAGCGAAGCGAGTAACCGATGGATGTGGTGATCGGTATGCGCCAAGAAACCGGCGAATGCCTCCATAAGCCGACTCGCGACTGGCTTGTAACGGTCGGGGTATTCATCCCACGACATGATTTCTTCAGGTCGCGGAGTTAGTTCGGTGTCGGCCGGAATCACGCCCATCTCAATCTGGCGCTGGAAAATTTCGGCACGCAATGCATCCCAACCAGCATCGAATTGACCAGCAAACTTGTCAATCCATTCACGGGGCGCATGATGCGGTGCATGCACAGCTGGGGTCGGCAAGTAACAAAAGAAAGGCTTTCCAGGTGACGAGACGCTCACGCGATCAATCCAGTTGATGGTCTGATCAACAAGATCTTCAGTGAGGTGATAATTCTCGCGACCAAGATGCGGCGACACCGGTGTGGTTTGGTCGTACACCGGTGGTTCGTATTGCGATGACTCGGCACCAAGGATTCCGTAGAAGCGATCGAAACCTAATCCAGTTGGCCAACGATCAAACGGACCACCAGGCCCCATTTCCCACATTGGTGTGAGGTGCCACTTGCCAAAACAACCCGTGGCGTATCCGTTCATGCGCAACACTTGGGCAACTGTTGCTGCTTCGGGCGGAATGATTGTGTCATAGCCCGGAAAGCCATTGGCCTGTTCGGGAATGCCACCCATGTGCACTGCGTGATGATTACGTCCGGTCAACAACGCAGCACGAGTAGGCGAGCACAGTGCAGTGGTGTGAAAGCGGTTGTAACGCAAACCTTTTTGGGCAACAAGATCAAGCCCAGGTGTGGGCACGGGTCCACCGAATGTTCCGAACGAGCCAAAGCCCACATCATCCAGAATGATCACCAGAATGTTTGGTGCGTCGGCCGGCGCCTTCACTTGCGGAACCGGCGCACCTTCAGAGTCGGGGGTCAACCGTGCGATCTTCCCTGCGTACGGTGCAGTGCCATGTGGCAACGATGTATTCATGAACGTAATCCTTCAACTTCAAAAATTGATAGCGCCGACTTCAACGTTGCAGCGTCGCCAGTTACCACAACTTGTCCAGCATCAATCGCCGCCGACAACCCTGACTTACCAGTCAACAGATCGGCCCACGTTTCTAGCGAACAAGTCACGATGTGTTGCGCACCAGATCCGTTTGTTGCACACGCAACGCTGTTTCGAATATGCAAACCAGTTGTTCCACGATCACCAAAATCAAAAGCGATATGAATGTTCAACCCATGAGCACGTTCGTTGTCAACGAGCACACGCAAAACATGCACAGAGCTTTCAATCGGTGACGAAAGTACTTGTTTGCGGTTAAAACGGTGTTGATACAAACGCGAAGTATCAACTTTTCCTTCAAGCGCAAGTGCCCGCGTTAAACACCACACGCGAATATTGGCCGCCGTTGTGCGTTGGCCAATGGTGCGCAAACAATCGGCAAGCAGTTGTCGGTCAACTTGATCGGCAATCTCACCAACAGCACTTGAACGCACCAACCAGGTCGACAACTCGGTCGCCCAGCGAACATCGTCGGCATCAAGTGCCGCACGCGCCAACGAACGAACTTTGTCGCGTCCACCAAAACCATCAATCATGCGACGCGAGCGTTCGTCGCTCGGTAACGGAAAGAGTTGCGATTCTTCGCCGTCAAACCATCCAAAAAGTCCGTTGCGAATTTGGCGAGCATGATGTTCGGTGACGCCATACCGTTCGGCCGTGATGAAGTCGTCGTCGCATTCGGGTGGCAAATTCACCAAGTGACCCACATCGGCGGCCGTGAAACCCTTATTGATAAACCGCACCGACTGATCCCAGATGAACTGAATGGCGTCGCGATATTTGGTCACCCGGTCGGCGATCTCGATTGCCCCCGACATCGGCGGACCATGGGCAGCCACCAGGTGTTCGACCTTTAAGGACAACAGGTGGTCAACCCCTCGCATGAGCACCTGCGGGTCGCGGTATTCCTCACCCCGAATGGCGAAAATGTTGAAAAGTACGGGCCAGACCAGGTTGTGCACCGCCACGCCGAGGGCCGGGAACCAGTAGGTCACCGAATCATCAGCATCAGACGGGGCATGGGTGACTTCGATGGTCAATCCGGCGACCTCAAGGGTGGCCGAATCACCAAAAGTCCTGGTCGGGGGCACAAAGACCATACTGAAAGGGGCATGGTTGGGGTTGCGATAGAAGTGGCCAAGACCTACGTTGACCCGTCCGTCGGGGCCATTTTCGGGCAACATCAGGGCAAATTGCTCCACAAGCCCCCGTCCATAGGCCGTGGCGATCTCGGTGGCCGTCCGTGAACGGTTATGGACCACTTTCTCGTGGCTATATATAGGGATCGATTCGCGGGAAATGCCATGTGCAGCGGCGTCCTCGAAAACGGCCTCGGTTCCACCCACATAGTGAAAGTGCGTGTACAAAACGGCCACGATCGGACGGTCGGTGACCTGGCGCAATTCGGCGATGGCCTCGCGCATTTCTTCAGTCGATTCGCCCGTATCGATCGCGATGATTCCCTCAGGACCTTCAACAAAAGTCTGATTCGACAGTCCGTTTCCGACCAGCGTCCAGACACCCTGTCGCACCTCGTAAAAATTCCGCCGCAAAATCTCGGACTGTTCGGCATGTTTCACATGTGTGATTTGCCCACCCGGAAGTGTGATTGTTTGCGAATCATCAGTGGCAAAAGATCGTTGAATTTTCCCGCGCGGCGTTTGTGTCACTCCCGCACTCTAGATCGTTTCGTGTTCATGAGAATTCCCACAAGAACTCCTCATTTATTCCCATTTTTCAGGAATTTCTGAGACATTCAATGAGTCATGTCTCACACATTTTTTGGTGTGTTCTGCCACCTCCTCACCCCACCCCCCACAGATAGAGTGACTTTCAAGTCAGAACCTCAACCCTCTGACTTCGACGAAAGGCTAAGCATGTTCGAACGCTTCACAGACCGAGCCCGCCGAGTTGTTGTGCTGGCCCAAGAAGAAGCTCGTTTGCTCAATCACAGTTACATCGGTACCGAGCACATCTTGCTCGGACTCATTCACGAAGGTGAAGGTGTTGCTGCGAAGGCACTCGAAACTTTGGGTATCTCACTCGAAGCAGTACGCGCGCAAGTTGAAGAAATCATTGGTCAGGGTGGATCGTCGCCATCGGGTCATATTCCTTTCACACCACGCGCCAAAAAAGTTCTCGAGCTTTCATTACGTGAAGCTCTGCAGTTGGGCCACAACTACATCGGCACCGAACACATTTTGTTGGGTCTCATTCGCGAAGGCGAAGGAGTCGCTGCACAAGTTCTCGTGAAGTTGGGCGCCGACCTCAGTCGTGTACGTCAACAAGTCATTCAGTTGTTGTCGGGTTACCAAGGTCCGCAAGGCAAGACCGAAGGTGCACCTGGCGGCGGCAAAGAAGCCGGCAGCGAGCGACCCGCCAAAGGCGAAGACGGCGAAAAGGGCAACAGCCAAATTCTCGATCAGTTCGGTCGCAACCTCACGCAACTTGCACGCGAAAAGAAGCTTGATCCCGTAATTGGTCGTGCGCGCGAAATGGAACGTGTCATGCAAATTCTGTCGCGCCGTACCAAGAACAACCCAGTCATCATCGGTGAGCCTGGTGTTGGTAAGACCGCAATCGTTGAAGGACTTGCACAAAAGATTGTCAACAACGATGTTCCCGAAACTTTGCGCAACAAGCAGTTGTACACACTCGACCTCGGTTCACTCGTTGCAGGTAGCCGTTACCGCGGTGACTTCGAAGAGCGCTTGAAGAAAGTTCTCAAAGAAATCAAGACCCGCGGCGACATCATTTTGTTCATCGACGAAATTCATACGCTCGTTGGTGCTGGAGCTGCTGAAGGTGCGATTGACGCTGCAAGCATTCTCAAGCCGATGTTGGCTCGTGGTGAACTGCAGACCATTGGTGCAACCACACTCGACGAATACCGCAAGCACCTTGAAAAAGATGCTGCTCTCGAACGTCGTTTCCAGCCAGTCAAAGTTGATGAGCCGTCGGTTGCTCACACCATCGAAATTCTTCGTGGCGTGCGCGACAAGTACGAATCACATCACCGGGTCACCATCACCGATCAAGCACTTGTTGCAGCCGCCAACTTGGCCGACCGTTACATTGCCGATCGTCATCTTCCCGACAAGGCCATCGACCTCATTGACGAGGCCGGTAGTCGTTTGCGTATCAAGCGCATGCAGACTCCTCCCGATCTCAAAGAGATGGAAACTCGTCTGACCGAAGTGCAAGAGGCCAAGAAGAAGGCCGTCGAAGATCAGAACTACGAAGAGGCCAGCCGTCTGCGCGACGAAGAGAAGAACATCCAATCTGAAAAGGCTGCGAAAGAAGCCGAAATCAAAGCCAGTGGTGTTGATCTGTTCGACGAAGTCGACGAAGAGTGCATCGCCGAAGTGCTCAGCATCTGGACCGGTATTCCCGTCTACAAGTTGACCGAAGCCGAAACACAAAAGCTTCTCAACATGGAAGGCGAACTGCACAAGCGCATCATCGGTCAAGAGAACGCCATCAAGGCTGTTTCGCAAA
>JBIIMF010000063.1:0-6446 GCA_044338135.1 Ilumatobacteraceae bacterium
AGTTGTTTTCCTGGTGGGATTATCGCGCTGGTGGATTCAATCAAAACAAGGGAATGCGCATCGACCTCATCATGGCCACTCAATCAGTCGCAGATAAATCGCGCTGGACAATCGTTGATCGCCAAGCCCGCAAAGGCGAAAAGCCGAGCGATCATGCTCCCGTATTGGTGGATATTGATGTCTGAAGAAGTTAATTCTGATTCTGAACGCTCGGTGTGGTCGAACCCAAGCGATTCAGTGATTCCTTCGCCATTGGCGTTGCCGCGTCATCGAGTGGCAATGTTTGACGCCAACAATCCACGTCTGCGTCTAGCGCACGCAACTCGAGAAGTGTTGCAGCATTCGGCAACTTCAACAGCTCCTGCCACGGTGTTTGCTCAAGCGGCCGAACTACTCGAGCGGGCTGCGGCTTTACTTGAGCCTGGCCCGCACGGACGCTCGTATCACGGCAGTGCCGAAGGGGCAGTTGGCGGAACGACGCACGGATTCATTAGTCACAGTCCGGTGACTGGACCGCTCAATGGATTAGCGGGTTTGATTGAACTCGAGAGTAACGAAAACGAGATCATCGCAACGGTGACATACGGTGACGCTTACGAAGGTCCACCCGGTTGTTTGCACGGCGGTTTGATTGCAGCGATCTTTGATGAAGTGTTGGGTTTTGCTCAAGCATTGTCTGGTGCCCCCGGAATGACGGGTCGTCTTGAGGTGACGTATCGATCTCCAACGCCGCTGCATCAACCATTGAAAGTCACTGGCCGCTTTGATGGCATTAATGGTCGCAAGATTATGACGTCGGGAGAGATCTACGCGGGTGATCGACTCTGCGCTCAGGCTGTCGGCACGTTTATCTCGGTCAAAGCAGAGAAATTCGCTGCGCTCAATCTCGATCGTCAAACGCGTGATTAATCACGATTCGGACTGATCAATTCCCCGTTGAATTGCGGCGAGAATTCGGTGGCCAACGCGTTGAGCCATCGCGAGTCCAAGTCCATCAACGGCCGCAAGTTCTTCAATGCTCGTGGGACGAACTTGGCTCATTCGTAAAAGGACTTCGTCGGAACAAAAGATCAGGGGATCAAGGTTCGCAGCCCGACCAGCATTGGCTCGCCACGCCAGCAACTCTTCATAGACGAAATCTCGTGGTTCGAGTTCGTGTCGGCGGCGTGCTTGATCGCGAACGTAATCAGATGATGGAGGGGCTACTTGAAGGGCGATATCAATTCCGTCAACAAATGGACTGCGTGTTCGGGCCCGACCTCGACGAGAACGAGCATGAGTGATTGCCAAACGATCGGCAGCGCGGGTCATGGCAACGTATGCCAAGCGAATTTCTTCGGCGGTTTCGGCCGGAGTCTTGGCGGATGAATGGGGGATGAGTCCTTGTTCGCAACCAGCCAAAATGACGTTGTCCCATTCTCGACCTTTGGCACCGTGGAACGTCAGTATTTCAACGGTGTCTTGGTGATGGTCACCTTCGAACGGTCGATTGGTACGCACCCACGCCAAGAACGTGCGCCCATCACCGCCGCCCTCGGCCAAGAATTCATCGACGGCATCTGCGACTCGTCGCCGAGCAACGAGGTCTTCATCAGATTCTGGCGAATCTTCAGAGAGAGGAGCCCGGGCGTCGCGAGACCAAGTTGCGATTCTGATTGAACTTGGTAAGTCGCCGACTTCGCGTGTGGCCCGCTGAACTGGGTCGGCGGCAACTGAACCGACAATCCGTGTCGGAATATCGTGTGCCTTGAGTGCGTCGCGCAGTGGTGCTAATTGCGCGTTGGTTCGAGCCAATATGGCGAAGTCGCGCCATCGAGATGTTGGCGTTCGCCACGATTCAATGATCTGGGCAACACCATCGGCTTCAAGTTTCTCATCATCGAATCCGTAGATCTGTACGGGCGCGCCGTTAGGCCGAGTGGAGAAAAGTTGTGGAGGTTCAGTAGGTAAATGCGATAGCGCTCGAAGGCCTGCTTGAACAACTTGCGGTGTGCAGCGATAGTTGGCCGATAAACGAATGACTTCAATTCCTGGGAAACGTTGTTCTAGCGCGGTCAAGGCTGAAGGATCGGCGCCGTTGAATCCGTAAATCGACTGTGACGGATCGCCGACCAGAGTGAGGTCGTCTCGGCCAGTGCGCCACTGATCAAGTACCGCAAGTTGCAGCGGGTTTAAGTCTTGGGCTTCATCGACAAAAAGATGTCGTATCTTCCAGTGCACGATGTTGGCAAAGTTGTTGTCATCGCGCATTTCATCAATGGTGAGCGACAAGAGATCATCAAGGTCAATGACACCGCGTTTGCGCTTCAGCGCTTGGACATCACTCATGACTTTGGCGACATCGGCTACCGGTGCCGCTGAACGTCGACCACTTGAATGAACTGCTGATGCGTAACGGTCGGCGGTGATATTTCGTGAGCGTGCCCAATCGATATCAGCTGAAAGGTCATTGATATTGGCGGTGCGCTTTGGACCGATGACCTCGCCGATTAAACGGCGACGATCTGAAACGACCACGGGGTGACTTTTGCCTTGCTCGTCCCAACGTTGACGCAAGAGGCCAAGGGCAACGGAGTGGAAAGTGCCAGCGATGATGGTGTCGCGAAGTCCGAGTGCTCTCAAGCGACGACGCAACTCGATGGCAGCTTGTCGTGTGAAAGTGAGAACCGCGACGTGTGATGCATCAGCTGATTCGTTCAAGCAGCGAAACGCGACGCGACGGGTCAGAACTCCGGTTTTGCCTGAGCCAGCACCGGCGATAACTGCGAGCAGGGGAGCATCAGAGGTGATTGCTGCCCTTTGTGTGGGGTCGAGGCCCAGCAGCAGTTCATTCTTGAGGTCCGCATGAATCACCCCGTCATCGTAGGGCATGGGTGCCGAACTACAGTCAGGTGCATGCCGTATCCCGCCCGACTTTTGAACCCCGATGAGTCAGTTGCACTCGATCTGAACCCGCATTGGTGGTATTTCGCCGAATCGGCGAGCTCGTTCGTGGTGTCGGGCGTTTTGTGGCTGTTTGTTTTCGGACAAGACGATCGTAAGAGCTACCTGACTTACCCGCTTGGGCTCATTGCCCTAGCGACTGCGGTGTGGCTCCTGGTGCGTTATCTCAAATGGCGAACGACATATTTTGTGATTACGTCTGACCGTTTGATTTTTCGCTACGGCGTTATTGGTAAAGCCGGAATTGAAATTCCGCTTGAGCGTGTCAACAACGTGAACTTTAAGCAATCCATCTTTGAGCGAGTCATTGGTGCGGGCGATTTGCTCATCGAATCGGGTGGAGAAGACGGCCAACAACGATTCACCGATGTTTCGCACCCCGACAAGGTGCAAAATCTCATCCATGTGCAGATGGAAGACAACCAGAGGCGATCGTTCAGTCTGAACGTTGCGGGTGGTCAAGATATTGCCACTCAACTCGAAAAACTTGAAGGGCTTCGGGATCGCGGCACCATTAGCGACGAAGATTTTGAAGAACAAAAGCGACGTTTGCTCGATAGTTGATCTCTAGCGTCGGCGCAAGCCAACGATGCATCCGCCAAAACCGCCGCCAGTCATGCGAGCACCGAAAAAACCAGGCTCGCGCGTCATTTCTTGTACGGCGCGGTTCATCTGATCATTCGAAGTTTCGTAATCGTTAGCCAGGCTGTGATGGCTCGCCAACATGAGGCGGCCGGCAGAGGCGAAATCTTTCTGCGATAGCGCAGTAGCGAAATCGCGGACTCTTTGATTCTCGGTGATGACATGTCGTGAGCGTTGAAGTAATCGTTGGTCGGTGATTTTCTGCAGATCGTTGATGGTGGCCAAGCGCAAGGGACCGATGATGGCTTCAACCTGGCGACAATCTTCAACTCGATCGGAGTATTCACTGCCGACAAGTGTGCGGTGCGAAACAAATCGCGTCACTACTTCGATGTCGTCGGGTATGGCGATATGTCGAACGTCAAGAGAGTGACAGTCAATGAGCGTCGCGGTATTTGGCTTCCCGATTGCGACACACAATTGGTCCATGATTCCGCAGGGCACGCCTGAGGCAATGTGCTCGGCACGTTGACACAGTAGAGCGATATCGGTATCTGACATTTGGCGATTGGCTATGTCGAGAGCGACGCGGGCAATGGCAACTTCGAGAGCAGCGCTTGAAGACAAACCCGAACCGATCGGAAGTGTCGTATTGATCTCGCCAGTAAATCCTGGGATGTCAATTCCGAGTTTGTTGAGTTCGCTAAGAACCCCAGCCACATATCGACCCCAGAGCGGTTCAACATGTGCTGGATTGTTAACAGGGAGTGAGATCGAAACGGGTTCGCGTTCGTCGTGTGACGTCAACAGCCACCGGGGTTCGATTGCTCGTGTACCTGAAACTGTGGTGTACATGTCGAGTGTCATCGGCATCACGAGGCCGCCGGTGTAATCGGTGTGATCGCCAATCAGATTGACGCGACCAGGGACCGAGATGTGAACGGTGTCGGTCACGCCAATTTCAAAGTTTTGCTAAAGCGTTCAACGGAGTCCATGTCGAACGGAGCTCGCAGTGCCAAGTTAATTTGCTCGGCGCCCGCTGCCACATATTGGCCAATGCGGTCAATGACTTGTTCGTCGCTTCCAGTCAACACACCTGGTCGTACGCCCTCGGCAAGCATGCCAAATTGTGACTGCAGACTTTCTTCGGTCCAGGCGATACCAACGTTGACGGTGCGCTTGACTTCTTTCGGGTCGCGACCAATAGTTTCGCAGTGTTTGGTGAGAACAGAACTCTTATGGGCAAAGGCTTCGGGTGAAACAAACGGAACATTCCAACCGTCGGCGTATTTGGCAGTGATGTTGAGCGTGCGCTTTTCGCCACCGCCACCAACCCAGATCGGAATCTTCTTTTGAATAGGACGCGGTTCGTTGCGGGCATTATTTAAGTTGAACCATTCGCCGGAAAAGTTAGTGACGTCATCATGCAATAAGCCGCGAACGCATTGAGCGGCTTCTTCGAGCTGATCCATACGCGTTTTGACTCCGGGGAACGGAATGCCGTATGCCTCGTACTCAACTTGAGCCCATCCTGCGCCAAGCCCCATGTCGGCACGGCCGCCCGAAATGTGATCGATAGCTGTAATCATTTTTGCCAGCACCGAAGGGTGGCGGTATCCGACTGAGTAAACGAGTGACCCGACGCGTACGCGGGATGTTTCAGCGGCCAAGGCAGCATGCATCGCGACTGCTTCAAAGCAAGCCGCGTCATCGGGCTTGCCAGTTGCGCCGTAAAAGTGATCCCAAATTGAGATCCAATCAAAGCCAAGATCTTCGATCTTGCGCCACGCCGGACGTAAAACGTCATACGTGGTGTGTTGCAATCCGGTGTGAACGCCAAAGCGCATATGCGGGAACATTCCTGAAGTCATACGACAAAGATAGTCGTTGCGATGGTGGTACCGAAGTGACGAGATGGCTATTCTCACGGCATGCCACAAGCGAACATTCCTGCAAACATTGGGTCGGTCACCCTTGAATACGAAACCATGGGGTCGGCGAGCGATCCCGCAGTGTTGTTGATTCAGGGCTTTGGTGCTCAACTCATCAACTGGCCTGATCAGTTCTGCCAGATGTTGGTCGACCAAGGTTTCTTTGTTATCCGCTTCGATAATCGCGATTGTGGTTTGTCAACCAAACTTGATGGTGTCGTTGTTGACCCGAATGCCGTATTCGCCGCGGCACTGAGCAGTGGAGAAATTCCGCCGGTTCCGTACACATTGTCGGATTTGGCGCAAGATGCCGTTGAGTTACTGAATCACCTCAAAATCGACTCGGCTCATATTTTGGGAGCGTCGATGGGTGGCATGATTGCTCAAACTTTGGTGATCGAACACCCGGAGCGGGCACGTTCGTTGATCTCGTTGTATTCGGTGACAGGCGAATTTGAGATCGGTGCGCCGACGGCCGAAGCCGCCGAAGCTTTGCTGGGGCCACCACCAACTGAGCGACAGGCCTACATCGATGCGAGTCCGAAGTACGCGGTGTGGCAATCGAAGCGCTATTTCGATGAAGTTGCAGTCAAGCGTGAAGCCGCACGAGCATTTGACCGATCGTTCTACCCCGAGGGGTCAAGTCGCCAGTTGGCGGCTATTTATGCGAGCGGCTCACGAGTTGAGGGATTGCAAAAATTGCAGACCCCTACGTTGGTCGTTCACGGAAAAGATGACACTTTGTTGCCATCCGAAGGCGGAAAACGCACTGCCGAATTGGTGCCCGGTTCGACGTTCTTGCTTGTGGCCGATATGGGCCATGATCTTCCCGAACCCTTGTTGCCGCTCATCACGGGTGCGATGGCGTCACATATGAAACTTGCCGAATGGCAGCGCGCCACTGGCCGCTGAATACGATGAAGGTATGACTGGTCCACTTTCAGGTTTTCGTATTGTAGAAATCGCCGGCATCGGGCCTGGCCCATTTGC
>JBIIMF010000064.1:0-6425 GCA_044338135.1 Ilumatobacteraceae bacterium
CTTCAAATATTCGCCGTGGTGTTGGTTGGGGTGTGAGCATCAAGAACCTGATGTACAGCGAAGGTTTTGACGACTTCTCCACGGCGCGTTGTCGGATTAGTAATGGTGTTGTCACCATCAAGTTCGCAACATCTGAAGTTGGTCAAGGGTTTACGATGTTGGCCCAACAGATCGCTCGAACTGTGCTCGGCGTTGACGAAGTCATTCTTGACACCATCGATACTCAAGTTGGCTCGGCTGGATCGACTTCGGCTAGTCGACAAACGTGGATGAGTGGTGGAGCCGTCCAAGTTGCTTGCCAATCGGCACTCGCTCAAGTGCTTGATCATGTCGCAGCAAAATTCGAGATGACTCGTTCAGAGCTCGAGATCGATGGCACTGACATTGTGGATCGTTTGACTCAGCGCCGAGTAACAGTAAGCGAGGCCATCAGCGACATCGAAATTGATTGCACCGCGGAATATCATCATCCCCCGACCGAAGATCTAGACGAAAATGGTCAGGGAAATTGCCATGTTGCGTACGCATTTGTTGCGCATAGAGCAGTCGTCGACGTCGATCCTGAGCTTGGTCTGATCAAAGTGGTACAAATTGCCACGGCACAAGATGTCGGTCGGGTGTTGAACCCACTAGCTGCCATGGGTCAGATTGAAGGCGGAATCGCTCAAGGTCTCGGCTTAGCAGTGATGGAAGAAATCATTGTTAAAGATGGCAAGGTTCGCAACCCGAGCTTTACTGATTATTTGCTTCCAACTTTCCTTGATTCCCCAACCGTTGAAATGGTTTTCATTGAAGAGCATGAGCCGAAGTCGCCACTCGGCGCCAAAGGTATCGGTGAACCACCTTGTATCTCGGTCACTCCGGCTATCGCCAATGCCATTCGTCAAGCTGTCGGACGTGAACTACCCCGAGTTCCGATTCGACCGTACGACATTTGTCTATAACTTAATCAGTCCTGAAGTCCTAAGCGTTCGAGAACGTCATCGGGGGCATTGATTTCCAGCAACGCTTCTTTCAATCTTCGTACAAGTCTCTTCTCTATTTTTAGTTGCTCTGCACCGTGAACAGCCGCGAGATTGTCGAGTTCGCCCGGATCAAGGTTTCGGTCGAATAAGAGATTTTCGTTCTTCAGACCACCGTAGGCCCAAAATGGCAAGAAGTCCCCCTGCATAAACGGCTGTCGAATAACCGGAACAGAACTTCCTGGCATTGCATCTAAATATGCACGTTGATCCGGCCGAGGAAGACGCAGGTGAGGCATTGAATGAACAGGCATTGTGCTCCATCGGTTGGACCACATCGACAATGGAAAACCGTCGCCCACTGATCCGCGTGTATACGTATGATCCGTGGTTATCAATTGCACTTCACGTCCCCAATAACCAGACAAACAGTGGTCGCGAACACTGGATACCTTCTGTTCAATCAGAGGCACTAGCGAGTGACCATGCGTGCGGTGTTCAACCGAAATTCCGTATACGTCGCACAGAGTTGCATGGATGTCAACGGTTGTCGTCAACGCTTTTTCACGACGAGGCTCAACGCCAGGCCAACGAATCATCATGGGTATGTGTCCGAGCGTATTGTGAATCGGAAAACCCGGTTTGCCCCACACGTCGAACTCACCAAGGTAGTGACCGTGATCGGTGCAGATAATGACCGCTGTTCCATCAGCGTCAGGCGAGGCATCAATTGCGTTAAGCAACTTGCCAAACCAATGATCAATCATTGAGAGTTTTGCGCCGTAGGCGGATCGAAGTGAACGACCCTCTTCCTCTGTAATCAGCCCATTCTTCAGACCATCAATCACATACGGAGGCCAAATCATCCATGGATCTTCTTCGTGGGCGCGATACTTCGAAGCCCATGGCTCGGGAGTATCAAACGGTTCGTGTGGATCAAATTCATCAATCACCAACAACGAACGTTCGTGATGACCTGCGTTGGTCATAATCCACTGCACAGCAGCCTGCATCGTCTGCGGACCAGGGAAATCTTCTTCTGACTTAAACCATGTACGCGAGTCTTGGTACTTGAAGTGCCCACGTCGGGGCTCATCAACTGGAAGAGCCGGTGTGCCAACCCACGAAGGGTCAGGACGCGTCTTCCACGGATCGTTCTCGTGCCCACGCACATATTCCCAAGCATCAAAATCAATGTGATAGTTCTCGCCGCCACATTCAAATAAATGAGGATGGTCTGAAACCAACATCGTGGTGACACCAGCTTGGCGTAATGCAAAAGTGATGGCGTCCTCCCAAATCTCGACCGAGCCCCAAGGACGCCAAGGGAAGTCCAATGCCCCGACCAGTAAGTCGTGACGGGCGGGCATACACGGCAACGAACCGGTGTGGTGGTTTTCAAAGACGACTGATTTCTCGGCGAACCTATCCAAGTTGGGAGTGGTGAACTCTCTGCCCCCATATGCGCCCAACAAATGGCGATTGAGGCTGTCCAGCAAGACCACGACCACATGTTTGGGACGCGAGGACGGGTCCTCAACCTGAAGATTTTCTTGGCTATCCATGCCCCTACGCTACGCACTCCACCGCGTGGCATCGTACGATGCTCATATGAGCGACGACCTAGGTTTTGTACCTTTTGATGCCGACAACCACTACTACGAGGCCTTAGACGCTTTCACGCGCTATCTCGACCCGAAAGACGGTCCTCGTTGCGTTCAGTGGGCCGAAATCAATGGCCGCCAATATCCAGTCATTGGTGGACAGGTCAGTCGAGTTGTAGCCAACGCTACCTTCGATCCCATTTCGCCTGCAGGGGCAATGCACGATTATTTCCGCGGCAACCCTGACAAGAAACACCCCATCGAATTCTTGGCGGTTCGTGAGGCAATTCGACCTGAATACCGCGATCACGATGCTCGTCTGGCCGTCATGGACCAACAAGGTGTCAGCAAGATCTGGCTCTTCCCCACTTTGGGAATGTTGTACGAAGAAATTCTTAAGCATGATCCGGTCGGTGTCGGAATTATGTTCACGGCTTTCAATCGTTGGCTACAAGAAGACTGGGGCTTTGCCTACAAAGATCGCATCTTCGCCGGACCCTACATTTCGCTCGCATCAGTTGAATGGGCATGCACAGAACTTGATTGGGCTTTATCGCAAGGAGCGCGAGTGGTGTGCATGCGCCCCGCCGCACCAACAACAATTAACGGTCAACTGTCGCCATTCGACTCGGTCTACGATCCATTTTGGGCACGAGTGAATGAAGCCGGAATCACTGTCATCATCCATGCTGGAGACAGCGGCTACTCAAGTAACGGTTATGCCAATGATTCATTCTCGGCAACATTCAGCGGAGCATGGAAGCCGTCCATCAAGAGCTTCGCTATCGAACGTGCAGCACAAGATTTCATCATCACTTCGGTATTCGAAAAACTGTTTGATCGATTCCCCAACGTTCGTATGGCATCAATTGAGAATGGCTCAAGCTTTTTACGTGATGCCTGTGACAAGTTGACTTCAACCGCGAAAAAGATGCCCGGCTATTTCGTCGATGATCCCGTTGAGACGCTGCGCAACAATTGGTGGATCAACCCGTTCTGGGAAGACGACGTTCATGAAGTTGCCGACATCATGGGTGCCGATCATGTGCTCTTCGGATCTGACTGGCCTCACATTGAAGGTATGCCCAACCCACTTGACTACGTCACCGAGTTAAAGGCGTTCTCTGACAGCGATCGTAAAAAGATTCTTTTGGACAACGTCAGCGCACTCAACGAACTACGTCCTGCTCGTTAATCAGGTTTAAAATTTACCAAGTATCAATATTTGATCGCTTCTTACCCGATCGCACTGGTGCTCGGTGTGATTCCAAAACTGCGTTCAGCCAGCGACGAGAATCTGTCGGGTCAATCACATCGTCGATCTCGAAATGCGTAGCGACCGAAAGTGCCTTGCCGTGTTCGTACATGCGATCAACCATCTTTTGAAATGTGGCTTCGCGTTCAGATTCGTTAGTAATCGCGGCTAACTCATTGCGGTATCCAAGCCTCACAGCGCCCTCTAGTCCCATGCCACCGAATTCGCCTGTCGGCCAAGCGACGCAAGCAAGCGGAGCTTTGGTGCTGCCAGCCATCATCGCCTGTGCCCCTAAGCCATAACTTTTACGAAGAACTATTGATACGACCGGGACAGTGATGTTGACACCGGCGACAAACAGGCGACTGCAGTGCCGCACCAGTGCAGTTTGCTCAACATCAGGACCAACCATCATTCCGGGCGTATCAACGAGAGTTATTAACGGGATATCAAACGCGTCGCACAATTGCATAAAGCGGGCGGCTTTATCTGCTCCATCGCTATCAATGGCGCCAGACAAGTGATGAGGATTATTGGCGATGACGCCAACAGGTTTACCTTGAACGCGCGCCAATGCCGTGATCATTCCGAGACCGAAACCGCTTCGGAGTTCAAGAACGGAATCGACATCGAACATCAGTTCAATAACATTTCGGACGTCGTACGCCTTGACTCGATTGATTGGAATGGCTGTACGCAACTGATCTTGATCATGAATGGTGAAGTCGTGAGTAGAGCCTTGAAAATACGACAGGTACTTCTTTGCTAAGTCGACTGCATGAGCATCATCTCTGGCAACCAAATCCACGACGCCATTGGCCTGTTGAACTGATAGCGGGCCGATCTCTTGTGGTGCAAAGACGCCCAGTCCTCCACCTTCAATCATCGCTGGTCCACCCATGCCGATATTCGATCCCTCGAGTGCAATAACGACATCGCAGCATCCCAGGATCGCGGCGTTACCCGCAAAACAAAAACCACCAGTAATACCGACTAGGGGCACCAGTCCGGATAATTTGGCGAA
Organism: Ilumatobacteraceae bacterium; assembly: GCA_044338135.1. Taxonomy (GTDB): domain Bacteria; phylum Actinomycetota; class Acidimicrobiia; order Acidimicrobiales; family Ilumatobacteraceae; genus Casp-actino8. Next base: position 4,846 of record JBIIMF010000064.1, read on the forward strand.
ATCGTGGAACGCCCAACAGTCAAGACCCGAAACGCCAAGCCCATCAGTATCACCGGGGCGACCGCCGCCACCTTCGGCAAAGAAAACCACCGGTAACTGCAACTTCTCGGCAACTTCGAATAAGCGATCTTTCTTGCGGTGGTTCTGTTGACCTTGGGTACCAGCCAAGACTGCATAGTCGTATGACATCACGACAACTCGAGAATCGTGACCACTGAACAACGAGCCGTTTATCGAGGCAAGTCCACCGACGAGTCCATCGGCTGGAGTCTTGGTGATTAGATCGTCAAGTGAACGTCGACGCCGTTGGGCAGCAACGACCGTCGGCCCATACTCAACCAATGAGCCCTCATCAATCAGAAGATTGATATTTTCACGGGCCGTCAGCCGACCTTGTCCATGACGTTTGGCGACCGCTTCTTTACGTTCGTCATCTAAACCGATTTGGTGACGCCGATGCACCTCGTCAAGATCAGGGCGAACTAATGCCTCAACTTCTGATGACACTTCAATCAGAGAGTCAAGAGAAATTTTCCGAGAAACAAATGAAATGAGACGGTCACCTGTTTTGACCGCCTGACCAACTTGCACAAGCACCTCTGATACGGCACCGTCCGCGTCAGCAAAAATATCGTGCTGCATTTTCATTGATTCCAAGGTGATGACTACTGACCCCTTGGAATACTCAACACCTACAGAAGCCACAAACAGAACTGTTCCCTGTAGCGGAGAAACAATGAAGTTTGTGCCCGCACTCATCGTTAACCGTGTGACGGAAAGCGAACTGGAACGGTGCGGGGACCACGCACTTGACCGCCAGCCCAAGTGACTTTGGATTCATCGGCTACCTCGAAATCAGGAATCCGCTCAAGCCACGTTTCAATAGCTACTCGCAATTCCATACGTGCCAAGTTCGATCCGGCACAACGATGGATACCGGCGCCAAAAGCAACATGTCGATTGAGTTGACGATCAAGAATGACTTCATCGGGATTTTCAAAAACCGCTGGATCACGATTAGCACCCGGGAAGTTCATCAGAATGCGCTCGTCTTTTTTCATCGGGCAGCCGTTGTATTCAACATCTTCACCAAGACGTCGCGCCATCGTGACGGGTGAATACGCCCGCAAGAGCTCTTCAATAGCGGTCGGCATCAAATCAGGTTCCTTAACGAGCCGTTCAGCGTCTTTTGGATGGCTCGCGAGATGCCACAAAGATGATCCGATTGACGACCACGTTGTATCTACTCCAGCAATAAGTAAAAGTCCGCACATTCCTAGGATCACACTTTCATTGACGGACTCTCCATCAACCTCGGCTTGAAGTAATTCGGAGATGAGGTCGTCGCCGGGATTTTCTTTGCGATCGGCAATCGCACCAATGAAAAATTGGATCACGCCGGTCATTCCACGGCGGCGCCGTTCTTCGTCATAAGCGAATTCCAAAACGTCACGAACCCAACCGGTAAAGCTGTCACTCATTGATTCTGGAACTCCGAGAATATGGGCGATCACCCGCACCGGGATTTGTTGCGCATAATCGGCGGCGGCGTCGGCATTGCCGTTGGCGATAAAACCGTC
>JBIIMF010000065.1:0-6375 GCA_044338135.1 Ilumatobacteraceae bacterium
CAACTCCCGCATCTTCAAGTCGCTGAACCATGACTGAAGAGAAATCAGCAACGATATGTGACAGTGCAACGCATGCTTCAGTGTCTGGCCATCCAGCGACTTGATCAAGTTCTTTCACGCCGATGGGTACACCACCAAATGGCAAGTTGACATCTGCGGTTCGTGCTGCGGCATAAGCCCGATCGCGATCAAGGTGACCAAAAGCATTGAGGTCGCTCGCCTCAATAGCGGCGTACGTCGCATCAAGTTCTTCGACAGGGGAGCGTTGGCCCGAGCGGAAAGCTTCGACGAGCGAACACGCATCACCTTGCCAAGTGTCGGGGGATGAATCTTTTTTACCTGAGCGAGAAGTCACAGCCATAGGTGCCGACGATAGTGCCCGCCTAGAGTTTGAAGCGATGGATAGCCGACAGTTCTTGGGATTGCAGCCCACTCATAATCCCCATCGCTGGGTTTTGCCCGTGGTTCAAGGCATTAGTACTGGCGGGGGCTTCCTGTTTGGTGGTTGCGGCCTCGGTGCGGCGGTTGCGGCGATGGAGGGGACCTCGGGTCGTAAAGCAGTCTGGGCAACTGCGCAGTATTTGTCGTATGCGAAGCCCGGTGAAGTCATGGACATCGATGTCACGTTGGCTGTTCATGGCCATCAGATCACTCAGGCACGAGCAGTGTGCCATGTCGGTGACCGTGAAATCTTGACGGTCAATGCTGCGTTGGGCGATCGTGATCTTGAAGAACATGGTCAATTCGAAAAAATGCCGTTGAATGTACCGCAACCTCTGGATTGTAAAGAACGACCCCACGTCCTCGATTGGTCGGGAACAATTAGCGGACGTATGGATCAGCGCATGGTGAAAGGTCGCGAGGAACTTGAAGAACTTGACGGCACGCCAAGCGATGGTCAGGTTTTGCTGTGGTCACGAATTCCGGAAGTGATCGAAGGAGTCGACGCAGCGACGTTGTCTATCTTGGGAGACTTTGTACCGATGGGAGTCGGTCAAGCACTAGGCATTCGTGGTGGCGGAAACAGTCTCGACAACACGTTGCGCATCGGCAAATTAGTACCGACCGAATGGGTATTGCTTGATATTCGCATTCACATGGTTGAACGCGGCTTTGGTCATGGTTTGGTGCATATGTTCGCTGAAGATGGCACGTTGATGGCAACGGCGAGCCAAAGTTGCATCATTCGCTTCTGGCGCGACATGCCGGGACCGGGCCCCTCTGGGAAAGCGAAGAAGTAGTCCCTCTGGGAAAGCGAAGAAGTAGTCCCTCTGGGAAAGCGAAGAAGTAGTCCGAGTCTTTGCAGGGTGTGGGTGTCGGCAACAATGAAAGCATGACAACATCGCTTCCTCGTCGCCCAGGTATGACTGTTCCGTTGCCAGGCCATCTACACACGCATCGTGAACGGTTGATCGAACTTGCCGATATGGGCTATACCGATATTTGGTCAGCCGAATCAGATGGTGCCGATGCATTTACTCCATTGGCGATGGCTGCGGCGTGGGAACCACGTTTGCGTCTAGGAACTGCCATTGTTCCGGCATATACGCGTTCACCAGCGTGCTTCGCGCAAAGCGTTGCCAGTATGGCTGATGCGGCACCTGGACGTTTTGCGATTGGCATTGGTTCAAGTAGCAATGTCATCGTCGAAAAGTGGAATGGTGTTCCGTTCGTTGAGCCATACAAAAAAGTTCGTGATGTTGTGCGTTTCCTCAACGACGCGTTGTCGGGAGAAAAAGTTGCTAAGTCGTATGACACGTTTGAAGTGAATGGCTTCAAGCTTGGTGTTCGCCCAGAAGTGAAGCCAAAGATTTTGGTGGCTGCACTTCGCGAAGGAATGCTGCGTCTTGCTGGTCGCGAATCTGATGGAGCGATCATTAACTGGTTGTCACCAACCGATGTGCGGCGAGTTGCCGAAGTTGTCAACGACGCTGCTGGTGGCGAAGAGCGCGAAATTGTGGCTCGTATCTTTGTGTGTCCCAGTGAGAATGCCGAAGTGGTGCGTGCGGCAGGCCGTTTTGCGATTGCTGCGTACCTCAATGTTCCGGTGTACGCCGAATTCCATCGTTGGCTCGGTCGCGGACCACAGTTGCAAGGCATGTGGGATGCCTGGAAAGCCGGAGATCGCAAGGCTGCTCTGGCGGCCATCCCTGATGAAGTCGTCGACGACATCTTGATTCATGGTTCGCCGGCCGAATGTCGAGCCAAAATTCAGTCGTACTTTGACAACGGTGTGACGACGAGTTCGCTGGCGATTCTTGCCCTTGATCCCGAATTGAATTATTGGGAATCAGTTAAAGCACTCTCACCGAGTGCGTACTAATCACGCTGCTTGAACTTGCCGTTTCTCGGCGAGGTAGCGGCGGATTTCGGCGATATGCCGAAGCCCGTTACTGCACACTTCATCGGACAGGATGAATCGCGGATCAATATCGAGTGTCTTGGTCTCGAGGCCAGCAAGTTGCAGTTGAACTGGCGCATCGGTTTCTGATGTCGGGATCTGGTGGTTGGTGTCCATGTTGCCACTGTGCCTCGGGGGTCAGGCAGAGTTTCGGTTGCGGCATTGATCAGAACGCTCCACAACCCTGAATGCAGAAGTTTCTGCTGGTGAGGGCTAATTTTTGACAGTGACCTCAGAAACTCAACAAGACGACACCCGGCAGGGTTGGCGCTTATTGAGACTGGCTCTTGGTCAACAACGAGGTGGCCTGGCCATCGGAGTCGTTGTTGGTCTGTTCTGGGCAGTTGGGAAGGTGTCGGTTCCGCAACTCACCAAGATGGGGATCGACCGCGGAATTGAAGGAAGCGGCAACCTCGCTTTCTGGGCCGGGCTAGTTGTGGCCGCCGGAATCATCGCCGGACTGTTCACTGCAATGCGTCGGTGGTATGCGTTTCGGGAGAGTCGTTGGATTGAAACTCGTCTGCGTGAACAAATCTTCTCGCACTTGTTAAAGCTGCATGTTGGTTATCACGACAAAATGCAAACTGGCCAATTGATGAGTCGAGCATCTTCCGACTTGCAGCAACTTCAAGCCTTTGTTGTGATGATTCCGATCACGTTGTCGAACTTGGCGATGTTGATTGCAGTCGTAGCTTTATTAATTGTTTCGCAACCAATGTTGGCGATGTTTGCCCTAGCGCCACTGCCCATCGTCAGTGTGATGGCCAGTCGTTTCTCGAGGCAAATACATCCGGCGGTTTTGGCGGTGCAGCAAGAACAAGCGCAACTTGCCACAGTGGTTGAAGAGAGCGTCTCGGGAGTGCGAGTCATCAAAGGTTTCGGCGCCGAGCAAGTGCAGGCTCGCAAACTCAAAACAGAGGCTGATGATATTTGGGACGTTTCGCTCGTGGCCGCGAAGATTCGTAGCAAGTTTTTGCCAGCATTAGATCTACTTCCGTCAATAGGGCTGATCGCAGTGCTGGGCATTGGCGGTCACCGCGTGATTAACGGACAGATGACTGTCGGCGATCTGGTGAAGTTCAATGCGTACATCACCATGTTGATTTGGCCACTGCGAAACTTGGCGATGACCGTTGCTTTGGCGCAGCGTGCGTCTGTCGCGCTCGTACGTGTTGATGAAGTACTCAGCACACCAAGTTTGGTGATTGATCCATTAAGTCCGACATCGTTGCCCACGCCAATGGCTGGTCGGCCAGTGGGTGAAGTGATTTTTGATGACACTGTTTTTGCTTATGAAGGTGCAAGCCCGATCATCAATCACTTCAGTGTGAATATCCGTCCGGGTCAGGCCATTGCTCTTGTCGGCGCAACAGGTTCGGGTAAATCAACTGTGGTGCGTTTGCTCACACGTTTTCATGATGTGCAACAAGGTTCGATTCGACTTGATGGTATCGATGTACGCCAGTTGAGATTGAGCGAACTTCGAACCGCAGTCGGAATCGTTTTTGAAGAGACATTTTTGTTTCATGATTCGGTGGCGGACAACATTGCGTTTTCGCGACCCGATGCGACTCTTGAAGTGATTGAACGAGCTGCTCGTTTGGCTGGGGCGCACGACTTCATCATGGAACTGCCTGACGGTTATCAAACGATTTTGGGTGAACGTGGATATTCGTTGTCGGGCGGGCAGCGTCAGCGAATTGCGATTGCGCGAGCGATTGTGTCCGATCCGCGAGTACTTGTACTCGACGATGCAACGTCGGCTGTTGACCCCTCAAAAGAACACGAAATTCGCGAAGCGATGGCCACTGTCATGAAGGGTCGTACGACCATTGTGATTGCGCATCGACCTGGCACGATCGCGTTGGCCGACACGGTGATTCTTCTTGATGAAGGTCGGGCGATTGCCGTGGGGACTCACGAGGGGTTGCTTGCGGAAAACGAGCGATATCGCCAAGTTCTTGCCGCATGGGAAGTGCGCGAGTCTGATGGCGATGACGATGAGGTGAGTGTCTGATGTGGGGCTTATCGGCAGTCAGTGAAGAAGATCGTCTTGATCGCGTGCAAACACTTAAGGTTTTGCGCCGTGCCTATTCAATGGCCCGTTCGCAGCGACGTCTCATCCTTTCATCGCTGGCTTTTGTTCTCGTCGGAACTTTGGTGACCTTGGCTGGTCCGACCTTGGTGCGATTTGCCATTGATAATGGAATCAAAGTTAAGGACGGTTCGGCTCTCAATCGGGTCGTCGTGCTGTATGTGATCGTGACGGTGATTGGGTACATATCTGGCCGCTTGCAGTACATCACGATTAACCGCGCTGGTGAAGGTTTCTTGCGTGAACTTCGAATCACAGTTTTTGACAAGTTGCAGAAGCAGTCGATGTCGTACTTCGACCGCGAAAAAGCTGGTGTGTTGGTTTCGCGAATGACTGCCGACATCGAGTCAATGGCTGAACTGATTCAGTTCGGCTTATTGCAATTTGTTTCGGCATTCTTGCTGCTATGTCTTGCCACAATTCTTCTTTTTGTGATGTCGTGGCAGTTGTCGTTAGTTGCCTTGCTGGTGTTGCCCATATTGATCATTGCATCAATTCGATTTCAACGAACTTCGAATCACGCGTACTTAGATGTTCGTGAAAAGGTCGGAAACAATCTCTCAACACTTCAGGAGGGTATTACTGGAGTTCGTGTCATCCAGGCTTATGGGCAAGAAGCAAATCGCTCAGAACGTTTCCGTCAATCAAATCGGGCTCTCTTTGACTCGCACATGTACAGCGTCAAGATCAGTACGTGGTACTTCGGACTTGTTGAATTTGCGGGAATCGCGGCAACTGGCGCAATCATCGGCTTCGGTGGATGGCTTGTGCATCGTGGCTCGGTTTCTATTGGCACAGTCACTGCATTCGTACTTTTGTTAGCCAACCTCTTTGACCCTGTCCAACAGTTGAGCCAGTTGTACAACACCGTGCAATCGTCAACTGCAGCTCTGCACAAGCTGATTGGCATCATTGACGCAGTGCCCGATGTGGCAGAAGCCGACGAACCCACCCAACTGCCCGAGCGCGGAGCCATTGTTGTTGACAATGTGACATTTGGGTATGCCGGCAGTGAGCGTCCTGCATTAAGTGACATCAGTATCTCGGTGGCCGATGGAGAACGACTGGCATTAGTGGGTCCAACGGGCGCTGGCAAGTCAACGTTGGCGAAGTTGATGGCTCGTCTCTATGACCCCAGTCCTGTGAACGGAATCGCGGGGAGCGTCTCGTTTGGAGGAGTCGACCTCCGTTTGGCTTCAATGGTTGATCTGCGTCAGCGGATCATTGTTGTTCCGCAAGAAGGATTCTGCTTTGGCGGCACGATTCGTGAGAACATTCGCATCGCTCGCCCCGAAGCAACTGATGCAGAAGTTGAACAAGCCCTTGAATCAATTGGCGCACTGCAGCGCTTCACCGAGTTTTCCGAAGGTCTTGATACCGAAGTCCGCGAACGTGGTTCGCGTCTTTCGGCTGGCGAGCGACAACTGATTGCGTTGGCGCGAGCCGCCTTAGTTGATCCGGCTGTGCTCGTTCTTGATGAAGCAACTTCAAATCTTGACCCCGGTACCGAGGCAGTGGTTGAACACGCTCTTGAAACCTTGATGACGGGACGCACGGTGATTGTGGTGGCGCATCGCCTGACCACGGTGAGGCGCGCTGATCGCATTGGCGTGATTGACCATGGTTCACTTGTTGAGCTTGGCTCACATGACGAACTAGTGGCTATTGGTGGGCGATACGCAGCCTTAGCCGATGCTTGGCAACGTAGTCAACCCAAGTGACGGCGGTCAGCGCGCGACGAAGTACTTGGACTGCGGGTGGTGACAGATAATCGCCGAAGTCGTTTGCTCGGGCTGATACTGCCAACCAGTTTCTTCGCTGACTTCGATTCCGAGTCGTCCAGCTTCAAGTAGCGTGGCGACCGTAGCGTTGTCTTCAA